>NZ_PSWE01000020.1:0-28788 GCF_002932195.1 Rathayibacter sp. AY1C4
GTCGTCGACGAGCCGCGCCTGTTCCCCTCCTCCCTGCCGGGTGGGCGGGGAGGCGGGAGGTGCCACCGGGCCGGAGAGCTCCGGGCAGCCTTGAAGGCTATACCCCGGCTATGTGCTCCGTCCAGCGGCCGCCGCGATCCGGCGGTTCCCCCGCCTCCGCCGTCAGCGGACGCGGACCGAGAGGCAGGTGACGCAGCCCTCGAGCTTCTCGAACTCCGAGACGTCCACGGTGAGGACACGGTAGCCCAGGCTCCGCAGCAGCTCGGCGCTCCGGGGAGCGGAGGCGGCCATCAGAAGGGTGTCGTCGTCGAGGACGACCACGTGGGCGCCCGGCTCCTCGGGCATCGGCAGGAAGGAGGGGAACAGGCGCGGCTCGTCGACGACCGGCTCCCAGCCGATGACCGTGCCGTCGGGCAGCGCGGTCACGGCACTCTTGAGGTGCAGCACCTTGGTCAGCGGGACCGCGACGACGTCGTACCCGCGGGGGCGGAGGATCGCGCGCAGCTGGGCGACCCCCGCCGCGTCGGTCCGGCCTCCGCGGCCGACGTAGACCGTCGATCCCACCTTGAGGACGTCGCCGCCGTCGAGCGTGCCCGGCTCCTCGATGCGGTCGACCGTCAGGCCGAGGGCGCGGACGGCCTCCTCGGCGCCCGCCGTCTCTCCGCGGCGGGACACCGCTCCGGACCGGGCGATCACGGCGTGGTCGCCGAAGACGACGACCGCGTCCTCGAGGAAGACGGAGTCGGCGAGTCCGGGCGCCGGTGCGGCCTCGACCGTCTCCCAGCCGGCCCGCTCGAGCAGGTCGACGTACGCCTCCCACTGCTGCTGGGCGCGCTGCTGGTCGACGGGGACGCGCTCGAGGTGGGTGAGCTCGCCCGCCGAGAGGTCGGCGGCCGGGGCCCGGACGATCGCGATGCGGCGGTCGGTGACGACGGCGGCCGGAGCGCCCGTGGTGCGGAGGCGGTACCAGAGTGCGCGGCCGACGCTCGCCGCCGAGAAGGTGAACGCGAGCAGGAAGACGAGGTTGAGTCCGGCGAAGGTCTGGAAGATGGAGGCCCAGACGGCGCCCGTGACGGCCTCGCCGGTGGCGCTGGCCTGGACGAGCGTGCCGAACACGGCTCCGACCACACCCGCGACGAGTCCCGCGAGGGCGGCGCTCCAGGTGCGTCCGAGCGTCCCCGCGACGGCGAGGACGAGGACGACCACGAAGCCGAGCACGCTCGAGAGCAGGAAGTAGGCGTTGACCTGCGGGATGGAGCCGGGCTGCAGCTGGTTGCCGATGAAGAAGGCCAGCAGGTTGGCGAGGTGCGCCACGAGCGCGGTCGCCGCGGCGGCGAGCAGCGCGACGAGGATCCGGCGGCCCGTCCCGGGCGCGCGGCCCCGGTTCGGGGCGATCGTGGAAGCGGCGGTCGGGGTGTCGGGAGTGGACGCGGGCGTCGAGTCGGAAGGCACCCGGCGACCCTACGCGCCCCCGCCCCCGCCTCGCCTGTCGATCCCCTAGCAGCCCCCTAAGAGCCACCCACCGCAACGCAGAGCGGTTTCAGCGGGGCTCGCGTGCCCAGCGATTCACGCGGTCGGCGACGCTACCCGCTCTACGGAACGCACCCCGTCGCGAAGCCGACCGCGCCCCGCCGCGCAGGGAGCGGCGGGGAAGACGAACACGCCGAGGCAGAGCCGACTCAGCGGGAATCGCGTGCCAAGCGATTCCCGCGACCGGCGACGCACCCCGCTCTACGGAACGCACCCCGTCGCGAAGCCGACCGCGCCCCGCCGCGCAGGGAGCGGCGGGGAAGACGAACACGCCAAGGCAGAGCCGGTTCAGCGGTAATCGCGTGCCAAGCGATTACCGCGACCGGCGACGCACCCCGCTCTACGGAACGCACCCCGTCGCGAAGCCGACCGCGCCCCGCCGCGCAGGGAGCGGCGGGGAGATCGAACACCACTTCTTCCACCGAGTGACGGGCGCGGAGCGCCCGTCACTCAGTGGAAGAAGTGCCGCTCCCCCGTCGTGTACATCGTGACGCCGGCGCGGGCGGCCGCGTCGATGACCTCGGCGTCGCGGACGGAGCCGCCGGGCTGGACGACGGCCTTCACGCCGGCGGCGAGGAGCACCTCGAGGCCGTCGGCGAAGGGGAAGAACGCGTCGGAGGCGGCGACGGTGCCGGGGGCGCGGTCGCCGGCGCGGGTGACGGCGAGGTGGCAGGAGTCGACGCGGTTGACCTGACCCATGCCGACGCCGACGGAGGCGCCGCCCTTGGCGAGGAGGATCGCGTTCGACTTGACGGCGCGGCAGGCCTTCCACGCGAACTCGAGGTCGAGCATCGTGTCGGCGTCGGCGGGCTCGCCGGCGACGAGCTGCCAGCCGGAGCTGACCTCGCCGGGGCCGCCGATGAAGCGGTCCGGCTCCTGCAGCAGCAGGCCGCCGGAGATCTGCTTGAACTCGCGCTCCACGGGGGCGTAGAAGTCGGGGAGCTGCAGCAGGCGCAGGTTCTTCTTGGTCTTCAGCACCTCGAGCGCCTCGGGCTCGAAGCCGGGGGCGACGAGCACCTCGGTGAAGATCTCCTTCACCGTCTCGGCCATGGCGAGGGTGACGGGCCGGTTCGCGGCGATGACGCCGCCGAAGGCCGACACCGGGTCGCACTCGTGGGCGCGGCGGTGGGCGGAGGCGATGGGGTCGATCGCCTTCGAGCTCGCGATCGCGATGCCGCACGGGTTCGCGTGCTTGATGATCGCGACGGCGGGCAGTACGAAGTCGTAGGCCGCGCGGACGGCCGCGTCGGCGTCGACGTAGTTGTTGTAAGACATCTCCTTGCCGTGCAGCTGTGTCGCCTGCGCGATGCCGGTGCCGTCGGGAGAGACGTAGAGTGCCGCCTTCTGGTGCGAGTTCTCGCCGTAGCGGAGGACCTGCTGCAGGGTTCCGCGGATCTCGACCGAGCCCTCGACGCCCTCGGCCGCCTCCTGCCCGGCGAACCAGGCGGCGACGGCGGAGTCGTAGGAGGCGGTGTGCGCGAAGGCGCGGGCCGCCAGGGTGCGGCGCGCGGCGAGCGTCGTGCCGCCGTCGGCGAGGGCGGTCGCGATCCCGGAGTAGTCGGCCGGGTCGACGACGATCGCGACGTTCGCGTGGTTCTTCGCGGAGGCGCGGACGAGGGCCGGGCCCCCGATGTCGATGTTCTCGACCACGGTCGCCGGGTCGGCGCCGCCGGCGACGGTCTCGCGGAACGGGTACAGGTTCACCACGACCAGCTCGAACGCGGCGATGTCGAGCTGCTCCAGCTGCTCGCGGTGCGAGGCGAGCCTCAGGTCGGCGAGGATGCCCGCGTGCACGGCCGGGTGCAGCGTCTTCACGCGGCCGTCGAGCGACTCCGGGAACCCGGTGACGGCCGAGACGTCGGTGACCTCGTGGCCGGCGCCGCGGAGGGTCGCTGCGGTCGAGCCGGTGGAGACGAGCTCGACGCCGGCCGCGGCGAGCGCCGCTCCGAGCTCGAGCAGGCCGGTCTTGTCGCTGACCGAGATCAGCGCCCGGCGGACGGGGACCCGGTCGCGGTCGTCGTAGCTGCTGGGGTCGTGGGCGGTGATGCTCATGCGCGGGCGAGCTCCTCGAGGTCGACGGTTCCGTGGGCGATGTCGAGCACCGTCTGCACCAGCAGGCGACGCTCGATGGTCTTGATGCGCTCGTGCAGCGCGTCCTCGCTCTCGCCGGGGAGCACGGCGAGGCTCTCCTGGGCGATGACGGGTCCCGTGTCGACGCCGGTGTCGATCACGTGCACGGTGACGCCGGTCTCGGTCGCGCCGGCGGCGAGGGCGTCGCGGACGGCGTGGGCGCCGGGGAAGAGGGGCAGCAGGGCGGGATGCGTGTTGATCATCCGCGGGCTGAGCGCGTCCACCACCACGGGCGGCAGGATGCGCATGAAGCCCGCGCAGACGACGAGGTCGGGCTCCCACTCCCGGATGCGCCCGAGCAGGGCGGCGCCCCACTCGTCGCGGGAGGAGAAGTCGCGCGGCGCGACCGTGAAGGCGGGGACTCCGCGCTCCTCGGCGTGGCGGAAGCCCTCGGCGTCGGTGTCGCTGCCGACCGCGACGATGCGGGCGGGGAAGCCCTCGTCGCCGGCGGCGTCCAGCAGGGCGCGGAGGTTCGATCCGCCGCCGGAGAGGAGCACGACCAACTTCAGCACTGCGCAAGTCTAGGGGGACGCCTCCGCCGGCGTCAGCCGCGTCGGCTGCGGCCCGCGGCGAGGCCCAGGCCCGCGGCCAGCGCGAGCTCGAGGGCGGCGACCGCCCCGACGACGAGCGGGTCCGGGCCCACCTGGGCGAGCCGCCCGGGCCCGGCGGCGCCCGCCGAGAACCAGGCGAGGAGCCCGAGCAGCAGGCCGCCGACCACGCCGATCCCGCCGGCCGCGGCCGCGCCCCAGCGCAGCAGCGAGCGTCCGTCGAGCGCCTCGATCACGCCGCGCCGCAGCCGCCATCCCGCGGCGAACCCGGCGAGCAGCGGCACGAGCAGTCCGAGGAATCCGAAGGCCGAGTCCCCTGCGGGCAGTGCGGCGAGGACCGGTATCGACGGGATCGGTCCGAGCAGCGTTCCGGCCGCGCTCACGGAGGAGCCGGTGCCGAGGGCGAAGCCCGGGCCGATCAGCCAGCTCGCCGCCCAGATCACCAGGTTCGGGAGGAACGCCAGCTGCCCGAGAGTGAGGGCCAGGCCGCCGAGCGCCTCGGCGCCCAGGCTCTCGTAGAGCGCGACGACCGAGGTGTAGTGCACGACCAGCAGCACGGCGACGAGCACCGCCGCGACTCCGACCACGCCGGCCGCGGCGAGCGCTCCCCCGCGCAGCGACGCGAGGACGAGCCCGGGCCCCGGCGCGGGGACGCGGTCGAGCGCGGAGGCGGCCAGCTCGCCGAGGGGGTCGGCCTCGTCGCTGCGGGCGGAGTGGAGCGCTGCTCCGACGAGCACCCCCAGCGCGAAGACGAGCGGCGGCAGCAGCGTCCCCTGCAGGGGATCGACGGTGGCGGCCGGGTCCGCGGATCCGAGCGAGACCAGGAGCGCGATCGCCAGGTAGGTCGCGATCGCGACGAGGACGCCGATGGCCCGGAACGGCGACTCCTGGGCGCGGCGGCCGGTGCGCGCGCCGAGCAGCACGGTGAGGAGCGCGAAGGCCAGCGGAGCGATCGTCACCGGGAAGGCGTCCGCGCCTCCGGGCAGCGCGACGGCGAGGGCGGAGTCGGGGGCCAGCGCCGCCTGCAGGTCGGCCCCGTGGCCGAGCAGCCAGGCGTCGGCGGCGACCCGCCAGAACACGCCGAAGTCGACCGTCGTGTCGTACTGCACGGCCCAGAGGACGGTCAGCGGGACGAGCGGGATCGCGATCCCGATCAGCGCCGACAGCGCGGCGTCGAAGGCGGCGAGGAGGGCGACGGTGATCCGGTTCATGGGCCTGACGAGCCTAGCGGCGGCGCGCTCGGAGGCGGGTCAGGGGCGCGCCGCCCGGCCCTCTAGTGTCGGAGCCATGACGGGGACCTCGGACGCACGGACGGAGCGCGGCCTGGACCGCCTCGTGAACTTCTCCGACGCCGTCGTCGCCATCGCCATCACGTTCCTCGTCCTCCCCCTCGTCGACGTGGTCGAGGAGGGCCGCGCGGCCGATCTGGGGTCCCTCCTCACAGGTCACTACGGCACCCTCTCCGCCTTCTTCATCACGTTCGCCGTGATCGGGCGGCTGTGGGCGGTCCACCACTCCGTCTTCGAGGGCGTGGCCCGGTACTCGCCCGCGCTCGTCGTCGCGAACTTCGTCTGGCTGGCCGCGGTCGTCCTGCTCCCCTTCGCGGCGAACCTGATCTCGAACGTGCTCGACACCGACGGCAGCGTCATCGCGCTCTACATCGGCACGATGATCGCGGCGAGCGCGGCGACCCTCGCGATGCAGCTCATCGTGCGCCGCGATCCGGATCTCCTGGCCCCGGGGGCGGAGCCGCGGCGCTCCCTCTCGAGGTCGCTGATCGTGATCAGCGTCCTCCTCGCGGCCCTCGTGCTCGCCGTCGCGGTGCCGGCCGTCAACATGTTCGCGCTCCTGCTGCTCCTGCTCTCGGGTCCGATCGAGCGCCTGGTGCACCGCGGGCGCCCCGGGGGACGCGCGGCCCACCGCCGGACGGAGCGCGGGCTCGACCGGCTCGTCAACTTCTCGGACGCGACCGCCGCCATCGCCATCACCGTCCTCGTCCTGCCGCTGGTGCAGCTGGCTCCCGAGGTCGCCCGGGAGGGCGGCGGAGTCCCGGCGCTGCTCGCGGAGCACCTGGACTCGGTCCTCGCCTTCGCGCTCTCCTTCGCGGTCATCGCCGTCTTCTGGATCCCCCACCACCGCGTCTTCGAGATCGCCGGGGACTACGACGGCGCCCTGGTGTGGCTGGACCTGCTCTGGCTGGCCGCGCTGGCGTTCTTCCCGTTCTCGACGAGCGCGCTGGCGCTGTTCCCGGACTCCCGGGCGACGATCGGGCTCTACATCGGCACGATGGCCGCGATGAGCGGGGCGCTGGTCCTGATCGAGCTGCGCCTCTCCCGGCACCCGGAGCTCAGGCGGCCCGGCGCAGGGCCCCTGCCGCTCGCGCCCGCCCTGCTGCCCTTCGCGCTGCTCCTCGTCGCACTGGCGCTGGCGCTGCTGATCCCGTCGGTCGGGCTCTGGTGGCTGCTCCTGCTCCTGCTGCAGAGGCCCGTCCGGGCACTGCTCGCGCGGCGCTGATCCTCAAGCGCCGGGCGTCCAGCCCAGCTGAGGGGCGATGCGCTCGGCGACGGCGCGCAGGATGCGCCGGTGCGACTCCACCCCGCCGACCGCCGGGAGCGTCACCGTGAGCGCGTCCGCCTCCGCGAGCGCCGGATCCGCGGCGAGCGACGCGACGATCCGCTCCGGGCTCCCGACGTGGAGGGGGCTGAAGCGCATCGGGGCGGCGATGATCGACCGGTCGGCCGTGCGGGGGCGGCCCTCGTCGTCCATCCGCGCGAGGTAGCCCTCGATGAAGGGGCGGTGCGCCTCCTCGTCGGCGGCGTCGAGCAGCGGCAGCACGATGCGGCCCGCCGTCACCCTCGACGTGCGCCCCGGGTGCGCGGCGGAGAAGGCCTTGCGGTAGGCGCGGATCTGCACCGCCTGCTGCTCGGCGAACGGCAGGCCCGTCTCCTCCGTGTTGAGCGTGGACACCTGCAGGTGCATGCCCTGCTCGCCTGCCCGGACCGCGGAGGACACCGTTCCCGCCCCGTACCAGAGCCGGTCGGCGAGGCCGGGCGCGTGCGGCTGCTGAACCAGCGGAGCGCCGACCGGGACCGACATCAGGGCCGACTCCGCGACGCCGAGCACGGCGCCCGAGAGCGCCTCGCGGAGTCGCGCGATGCGCTCCTGCGCCTCCTCGCGGAAGTCGCGCTCGGCCTGCCCGAACACCCCGTCGAAGACGGAGGCGAGATGCGCGAAGCCGCTGCTGACGCCGAGGTCGAGGCGTCCGCCCGAGAGCAGGTCCACGGTCGCGGCGTCCTCGGCGAGGCGCACGGGCGACTCGTAGCGGGCGCCGATGACCGCGGTCCCGAGGCGGAGGCGGCGGGTCCGTTGGGAGGCGGCCGCGAAGAAGGTCATCGGAGACGCGAGGTAGCGCTCGAAGTGCCGCACGCGGACCCAGCCGGTGCCGTAGCCGAGCTCCTCGGCGAGCTCGAGCAGGGCCAGCCCGTCCTCGAGGCTCCGCGCGGCGTCGCCGGGCTGCTCGGGGCCCTCCGGGTACGGCACGAAGGTCAGCAGGTCGAGTCCGAGGCGGCGGGTCACTCTGCGACGCTACTCCGGCCGGACCCGCCCCGACGACGGAACGGACGGCGCCGCCCGCCGGAGCAGGGGCACCGTCCGTTCCGACGGTGGTGCGGGGAGGACGGGCGCTAGAGCGCCGCGTAGACCTCGCGGAGCAGGGCGGCCGTCTCGGAGGGCGTCTTGCCGACCTTCACGCCCGCGGCCTCGAGGGCCTCCTTCTTGGCCTGCGCGGTGCCGGCGGAGCCGGAGACGATGGCGCCGGCGTGGCCCATCGTCTTGCCCTCGGGGGCGGTGAAGCCCGCGACGTAGCCGACGACGGGCTTCGTGACGTTCGCCTTGATGAAGTCCGCGGCGCGCTCCTCGGCGTCGCCGCCGATCTCGCCGATCATCACGATCGCCTTCGTCTCGGGGTCGGCCTCGAACGCGGCGAGCGCGTCGATGTGCGTCGTGCCGATGATCGGGTCGCCGCCGATGCCGATGGCGGTCGAGAAGCCGAGGTCGCGCAGCTCGTACATCATCTGGTAGGTCAGGGTGCCCGACTTCGAGACGAGGCCGATCGGGCCCTTGCCGGTGATCGTCGCGGGGGTGATGCCCACGAGCGACTCGCCCGGCGTGATGATGCCGGGGCAGTTGGGGCCGATGATCCGCGTCTTGTTCCCCTTCTCCTGCGCGTACGCCCAGAACTCCGCGGAGTCCTGCACCGGGATGCCCTCGGTGATGACGACGAGGAGGCCGATCTCGGCGTCGATCGCCTCGATGACGGCGTCCTTCGAGAAGGCGGGCGGCACGAACGCGATGGAGACGTCGGCGCCGGTGGCCTCCATCGCCTCCTTCACGGTGCCGAAGACGGGGAGCTCGACGTCGCCGTGGGTGACGGTCGTGCCGGCCTTGCGGGCGTTGACGCCGCCGACCACGTTCGTGCCGGCCTTGAGCATCAGCGCGGTGTGCTTGGTGCCCTCGCCGCCGGTGATGCCCTGGACGATGACCTTGGAGTCCTTGGTGAGGAAGATCGACATGCTTGTTCTCTGATTCCTTGAGTCGTCGGGTCCGTTACGCGGCGGCGAGTTCGGCGGCCTTGTCGGCGCCCTCGTCCATGGTCGCGGCGAGCGTGATGAGCGGGTTGGCGGCGGCCTGGAGGATCGCGCGGCCCTCCTCGACCTTGTTGCCGTCGAGGCGGACGACGAGCGGCTTCGTGGCCGAGTCGCCGAGGATCTCGAGCGCCTGGAGGATGCCGTTGGCGACCGCGTCGCACGCGGTGATGCCGCCGAAGACGTTGACGAAGACGCTCTTGACCTGCTCGTCGCCGAGGATCACGTCGAGGCCGTTCGCCATCACCTGGGCGGAGGCTCCGCCGCCGATGTCGAGGAAGTTGGCCGGCTTCACGCCGTTGTGCCTCTCTC
This sequence comes from Rathayibacter sp. AY1C4, assembly GCF_002932195.1. Lineage (NCBI taxonomy): Bacteria > Bacillati > Actinomycetota > Actinomycetes > Micrococcales > Microbacteriaceae > Rathayibacter > Rathayibacter sp. AY1C4. The sequence goes on from NZ_PSWE01000020.1 coordinate 9,164, forward strand.
CGGCGTAGGCGACGACGTCGAGGGTCGACATGACCAGGCCCGCGCCGTTGCCGATGATGCCGACCTCGCCGTCGAGCTTCACGTAGTTGAGGTCGTTCTCCTTGGCCTTCGCCTCGAGCGGGTCGGCGGCGTCCTTGTCCTCGAGCGCGGCGTGGTCCGCGTGGCGGAAGCCGGCGTTCTCGTCGAGCGAGACCTTGCCGTCGAGCGCGACGATGTCGCCCTCCTCGGTGAGCACGAGCGGGTTCACCTCGACGAGCGTGGCGTCCTCGCCGGTGTAGACGTCGTACAGCTTCACCAGGACGGGCGCGACCTTGGCGATCAGCTCCTCCGGGAACTTCGCCGCGCGGGCGATCTCCTCGGCCTTGGCCTGGTCGATGCCCTGGCCGGGGACGACCTCGACGCGCGCGAGGGCGTCGGGGCGCTCGACGGCGAGCTGCTCGATCTCCATGCCGCCCTCGTAGGAGGTGAGCGAGAGGTAGGAGCGGTTGGCCCGGTCCAGCAGCACCGAGAAGTAGAACTCGCGGTCGATGCGCGCACCGCCGGCGACCATGACGCGCTTGACGACGTGGCCCTTGATGTCGAGGCCGAGGATCGACTGCGCCGCGGCGAATGCGTCCTCGGGGGTCTTCGCGACCTTCACGCCGCCCGCCTTGCCGCGGCCGCCGATCTTGACCTGCGCCTTGACGACGGTGACGCCGCCCAGCTTCTCCGCCGCGGCGCGCACCTCCTCCGGCGTGTCGGCGACGATGCCCGGGAGCACGGGGACGCCGTACTTCTCGAACAGATCACGGGCCTGGTATTCGAAGAGATCCACGCTGCATTCCCATTCCGCGCCGAGCGCGCTTGCGTTTCGAGTTCGAGGTGGCCCGGACGACGCCGGAGTCTCGGCACTGTCCCTGGGCCGCGCCGAGTCTACTCCGCACCCGCCGGGGGCTTCCCGTGCGGTCGCTCCGCGCCCGCCGGACGCCCGCCGGGGGCGCCGGCTCCTCCTCCGCCCGCCGCTCCCGCGTAGCGTGGAGCCATGTCGTCGGCCTCCCGCACCCCGGACGTCTTCCGCGAGGGCGTGTTCCTGCTGGCGGGCGCGCGCGCGATCCTCCTCCAGATCGCGCACCCGGCGGTCGGGCAGGGCGTCGCCGACCACTCCGACTTCGTGCACCGGGCCGTGAACCGCCTGCACGGGACGCTCTCCTACCTCTACGTCCTGCACTACGGCACTCCCGAGGACGTGCGCGCCGTCCGCCGCCGCGTGAACAGGGCGCACGTGCCCGTGCGCGGCCCCGGCTACACGGCCTTCGACCCGGAGCTGCAGCGCTGGGTCGCGGCGACGCTCACCCAGTCGATGCTGCAGCTCTACGAGGGCGCCTTCGGTGCGCTGAGCGAGGAGGAGGCGGACGACATCGTGCGCCGCTCCGTCGTCGTCGGCGCGGCCCTGCAGATGCCCGCGGACCTCTGGCCCGACTCCCGCACCGCGTTCGACGCCTACTGGGAGCGGGAGCTGGAGCGCCTCGAGGTCACGCCCGCGGCCCGCCGGGTCGCCCACGACCTGCTGGGCCCGAGCATCGCCGCCTGGTACCTGCGCCCGCTCGGCCCCTACCTCCGCCTGATCACCGCCGGCCTGCTCCCGGCGGCGCTCCGCGAGCCCTTCGGCTTCCACTGGACCGCACGGCAGGAGGCGCGGTTCGAGCGGGCGCTCTCGCGCACCTTCGCCGTCTACCGCCTGCTTCCCGCGATCGTGAGGACGGCGCCCAGCCGCTACTACCTCGCCCGGGTCCGACGCGACGCTCAGAAGCCGGCCACGACCTCCCAGCCCGCGTAGGCGGCGAGCTCCAGCCCGAGCGCCTGCGCGGCCGCACGCGCCTCGTCGATCCCGCGCTCGTCGCGCACGTCGACGGTGACCGGCACGCTGTCGCCGAACCCCGCGATCTCGACCCGCGCGCTCGTCGGACCGCTGTAGAGCGGGACGTGCGCGTCCGCGGTCCGCGCGCCGACCACTCGCGAGCCGGTCGCCTCCGCGATCACCGCGAGGGCGAACGGAGCCGTCACCACCGCATCCGTGTAGAGCGTCGCCTCGCCGCGCATCGCGCCTCCCGTCGTCCGACCCGCGGAACAGGGCCGCAGCAGTCCGACTGTAGGCAGCCGCCCGCGCCTCCCGCACCCCCTTCCGCTCGGCGCCGGGATGCCCACTCCCCACCCGTCCGTGCTGAACATCCGGTGCGGATCGCTCGACGCGGCCGCCCGGCGGATCTACGGTGAAGCACCCGGCATCCGCCGCGGCGGTCAACGACGACTGGAGCCTTGATGAGCATCACCGAACCCCGCACGGCCGAGGCCCCCGCCGCTCCCCCGCCCGCCGCCGGCTTCGGCACCCTCTCCGTCGCGGCCATCCTGGCGGAGGCGGCGCGGCGCACCCCTGACACGATCGCCATCCGCGTCGGCGAGCAGGCCGTCGACTACGCGACCCTCTGGCGGCAGACCCGTGCCTACGCCGGAGCCCTGCGCGCCCAGGGGATCGGACCGGGCGACCGCGTGGCCCTGCTGGTCCCGAACGTCCCCGACTTCCCCCGCGGCTACTTCGCCGTCCTCGCGCTCGGCGCCGTGGTGGTCCCGGTGCACGCCCTGCTCAAGCACGACGAGATCGCCTATGTTCTGCGCGACTCCGGAGCCGTCGCGCTCGTGTGCGCCGCTCCGCTGCTCGCCGAGGGGGCCGCCGGAGCGGACCTCGCCGGCGTCCCTGTGCTGAGCGTGATGGTGCCCGACGGCACCGCCTCGCCCCTCCCGCGCCTGGAGGACCTCGCCGCGGAGGCGACCCCGATCGACGGCTACGTGCCCCGCTCCCCCTCCGACACGGCGACGATCCTCTACACCAGCGGCACCACCGGCCGCCCGAAGGGGGCGGAGGGGACGCACTTCGCGATCGTCTCGCAGTCGGACGTGCTGCTGATGAACACGTTCGACCTGCACCGCGGCGACGTGGTGCTCGGGGCGCTGCCGCTCTTCCACACCTTCGGGCAGGTCTGCGCGATGAACACGGCCTTCCGCACCGCCGCGACGGTCGTCCTGGTGCCGAAGTTCGACGGCGACGCCGCGCTCGAGGCGATGATCGCCCACGGCTGCACGGTCTTCGAGGGCGTGCCCACGATGTACGTCGCCCTGCTCGACGCCGCGACCCGGCGCGAGGACCGGCCGCCGCTGCGCTACGCGGTCTCGGGAGGCGCCGCCCTGCCCGTCGCCGTGATCGAGCGCTTCCGCGAGGTGTTCGGCGTCGAGATCTACGAGGGCTACGGGCTCACCGAGACCTCCCCGGTCGCCACCTTCAACCACGTCGGAGTCCCGCCGCGGCCGGGCACGGTCGGCACGCCGATCTGGGGCGTCGAGGTCGAGGTCGCCCGCCCCGACGTGACCGACCGCGTCGAGCTGCTCCCCCGGGGCGAGCTCGGCGAGATCGTGGTGCGCGGGCACAACCTGATGAAGGGGTACCTCGGCAACCCAGCGGCGACCGCGGAGGCGGTGATCGACGGCTGGTTCCGCACCGGCGACCTGGGCACGAAGGACGAGGAGGACTACATCCGCATCCTCGACCGCACGAAGGACATGATCATCCGCAACGGCTACAACGTGTACCCGCGCGAGGTCGAGGAGGTGCTGATCGGGCACCCGGCCGTGCAGAACGCAGCGGTCTTCGGGATCCCGGACGAGCGCCACGGCCAGGAGGTGATGGCCGCGGTGATCCTCGCCCCGTCGGCGACCGCCACCGCGGAGGAGCTGATCGCCTACGCGAACGAGCACCTCGCCGCCTTCAAGTTCCCCCGCCGCGTCGAGTTCGTCGACGCCCTTCCGCTCGGGCCCAGCGGCAAGATCCTCAAGCGGGAGCTCGTCGCGCGCTACGCCGGCTGACCCCTTCCGCGAGATGCCACTCGGGTGAGCCCGCCACGGCGTGCCTCCCACTCGAGTGGAATCTCGCGGACGGCGACCAGAGGGCACACGGGAAGGGACGGACGTCAGCCGAGCAGGGACCAGACGATCCCGGCGAGGACGGTGCCGACGGCGGCGCCCGCGAGGACCTGGGCGGGGGTGTGCGCGCCGAGGCGCACCCGCGACCAGAGCACCCAGAGGACGATGGGCACGCTGATCAGCAGGGAGAGCGGTCCGTAGGCGATCAGCACGACGACGGCGCAGGTGGCGACCACCGCCGCGTGCCCGGACAGCTTCCAGACCAGGTTGACCACGCCGACGGCGAGCACCACGGCCACCGTCACCACGCCGAACGTGGTCACCGCGGCAGGAGCGCCGAGCACGGCGAGCAGTACCAGGCCGGCCGCTATCGACACCAGCGCCAGCGCGATCGGCAGCGCCCGCTCGCGCCGGTCGGGGACGTGATGGTCGCCGTGGATCCGGCCGGTGCGCATCAGCAGGCGGATGACGAGGTAGGGCACCACCCCGACGAAGAGAGCTGCGAGCGCTCCCCAGGCGACACCGAGCAGGGGCGGATCCGCGACGCGCGCGCCGACCACGACCGGCACGAGCACCGCGAGGACCGCCGGGGAGAACGCCTCCGTCGCGAGCCGCGCGGCCGCCGATCCGGCCGCCACCGGACTAGATCTTCTCGATCGGCGCGACCTTGATCAGCAGCTTCTTCGCGCCCACCTGGTCGAAGAGCACGTGCGCGACGCGCTTCGAGCCCTCGCCCGTCACCGCGTTCACGCGCCCCTCACCGAAGTCGGTGTGCCGGATGCGGTCGCCCGGGATCAGCTCGAGGTCGCCGTTGTCGCGCACCATGCCGGTGATCCGGTTCGGGAACTCGCCCTTGGCCTTCGGCGCCGCGGCGAGCGCCTCCCGGAACTCGGTGTTCGATCGCGACTTGCCGAAGCCGGGCCGCTGAGCGTTCAGGGCCCGGGGCTGCGTGCCTCCGCGCGAGGTCGCCGCGCCGGGCGACTGGCGCCACTGGATCAGCTCTCCCGGGATCTCCTGCAGGAACCGGCTCGGCATCGCGACCGACGTCTCGCCGTACTGCGCGCGGGTCATCGCGAGCGAGAGGTAGAGGCGCTTGCGGGCCCGGGTGATCCCCACGTAGAACAGCCGCCGCTCCTCGGCCGGGCCGCCGGGCTCGTTCGCCGAGATGCGGTGCGGGAGCAGGTCCTCCTCGATGCCGGTGAGGAACACGGCGTCGTACTCGAGGCCCTTCGCAGTGTGCAGCGTCATCAGCGAGACGGTGCCGGAGTCGTCGTCGAGGTCGTCGGCCGCGGCGACCAGCGAGACCTCGGTGAGGAAGTCCACGAGCCCGCCGTCCGGGTTGTTGCGCGCGAACTCCTTGGTGACGGCGATGAGCTCGTCGACGTTCTCGGCGCGGGCCTCGTCCTGCGGGTCGCGGCTGGCGCGGAGCATGTCGAGGTAGCCGCTGCGGGTGAGGAGCGCCGTCAGCACCTCGTGCACCTTCGCCTCGCCGCCCTCCCGTGCGGGGTCGAGCATCAGCGCGCACTCGTCGAGGAGGGTCGCGAGGTCGACGATCGCCTTCGTCACCTTCGGGCCCATCCCGAGCGAGCCGGCGTTGCGCATCGCCTCCCGCAGGGTCACCGCGTTGGTGTCGGCGAACGACTGCAGCTGCGCCTCCGTCGCGGGGCCGATGCCCCGCTTCGGAGTGTTCATGATGCGCCGCAGCGCCAGCACGTCGGCCGGGTTCGCCACCGTGATCAGGTACGCCAGTGCGTCCTTGATCTCGGCGCGCTCGTAGAACTTCGTGCCGCCCAGGATCCGGTAGGGCAGCGCGGAGCGGATGAAGATCTCCTCCAGCGCGCGGGTCTGCGCGTTGGTCCGGTAGAAGACCGCGATCTCGTCGTAGCCGGTGCCCGCCGCGTGCAGGCGGGCGATCTCGTCGACCACGAACTGCGCCTCGTCGTGACCCGAGTACCCGGTGTAGCCGACGATCTTCTCCCCGTCGCCGCTGGAGGACCAGAGGTTCTTCGCGCGACGGTCGAAGTTGTTCGAGATGACGGCGTTGGCCGCCGAGAGGATGTTCTGCGTCGAGCGGTAGTTCTGCTCGAGCAGGATCACGCGGCAGCCCGGGAAGTCGCGCTCGAACTCGACGATGTTGCGGATGTCGGCGCCGCGGAACGCGTAGATGGACTGGTCCGAGTCGCCGACGACGGTGAGCGAGGCCCCCGGGATGGAGCCGTCGGCCGTGACCGGTCCGCGGTAGGGGCGGTCGAACTGCGCCGCCGCCATCGTCGCCGGCGGCACGGGCCGGGTCAGCTCGTGGATCAGCGAGTACTGGGCGTGGTTCGTGTCCTGGTACTCGTCGACCAGCACGTGGCGGAAGCGCCGCTGGTACTTCGCGGCGACGTGCGGGAAAGCGCGGAAGAGGTAGACGGTCTGCGCGATCAGGTCGTCGAAGTCGAACGCGTTCGCCCCCTCGAGCGCCCGCGAGTAGGCCCGGAAGACCTGGAGGAACATCTCCTCGTTCGGGTCGCTGAGGTTCGCGGTGCGGGCGTAGGAGTCGACGTCGGCGAGCTCGTTCTTGAGCTTGGAGATCTTCGCGGAGGCGCTCGCGACGGTGATCCCGAGCGAGTCGGCCTCGAGGTCCTTCACGATGCGCTTGAGCAGGGCGCGCTGATCGCCCGAGTCGTAGATCGTGAACGACTTGGTCATGCCGAAGTTCTCGGCCTCGCGGCGCAGGATCCGCACGCACGCGGAGTGGAAGGTCGAGATCCACATCCCCTCGGCGCTCTGCCCCACCAGCTTCTCGACGCGCTCGCGCATCTCGGCCGCGGCCTTGTTGGTGAACGTGATCGCGAGGATCTGGCTCGGCCAGGCCTCGCCGTTAGCCAGGAGGCTCGCGATGCGCCGGGTGAGGACGCTGGTCTTGCCCGAGCCCGCACCCGCGACGATGAGCAGCGCGTCTCCGCGGTACTCGACCGCCTCGCGCTGCTGCGGGTTCAGCCCCGCGACGAGCTGCTCGTGCGCCGGGTCGGTGCGGGGCGCGTCCCCGGGGCCGCCGGGGGGACCGACGATGACCGGGGTGGCGCGGGAGTCGCTCGGATCGAAGAGGAAGCTCATGTCCCTCCGAGTGTAGATCGCCCCTCCGACACCGGGAGCGGTCAGGCGGTCCGCTGACGCGGCGCGGGCGAGGTGAGCGCCCCACCGACGTCCAGTCCGCGCCACGCGAGGGAGAAGCCGAGCACGGCGAGCGCCGACGTCGACACCGCCAGGAGCTGCAGGAGCGCGAAGGCGGTGAGGTCCTTCGTGTCGTCGGGGTAGTACTGGATGCCCTGGACGGCGAGAGCCGCGAGCAGCACCACCACGATCACCGAGCACACCAGGAGCAGCCGGTTCACCCCGCGCCGCGCGGGCCTCTTCGGCGCTCGGCCCACCTGGGCCCTGGTGGTCAGCCACGCGCAGGCGGCGGAGGCGGAGGCGAGCGCGACGAGGTCGGCCCCGAGGACGTCGCTCGCCCGGTGCCAGGAGGCGGCCATCGTCAGGTTGCCGACCAGCACCACGACCGCGCCGCCCAGCGCGAGCACGACGGTCCGCGCGCGCCCGGGGACGACCATCGCCAGGGCGAAGACCACCGAGACGGCCGCCGCGGTGTGCCCGCTCGGGAAGCTGCCGCCGGTGTACCAGGAGTCGGTGTCGACCAGCTCGGGCCGCTCGAGGACCACGTTCTTGAGCAGCTGGGTGAGCCCGGCCGTGACGACGATCGAGCCGACGGAGGCGACGGCCAGCGCCGGGCGCCTCCGGATCAGCGCGATCGCCGCGACGAGCAGGGCGCCGACGACCATGGAGAGCGGGGTGACGTCCGCGAGCGCCCCCGCGGCGGCGCCGGTGGCGCGGCCGAAGACGAGGTCGGCGCCCCGGAGCCCCGAGTTCTCGACGCCCTGGCCCTGAGGGGTGAGCACGGCGAGCCAGTACACGACGGCGACGCCGATCACGGCGAGGACGGCGGTGGTGATCCAGCGGCGGGTGATGCGCTCTCGGGTGGACACGGGGCCTCCTCTCGAGGGTCGGGCGGGCGGTGGTGAGCCGATGATGCCAGCGCAGCCTCCGCGTCCGCTCGGCACGCGCCGGAGGAGCGCCCGATCACGATCCGGGTTCAGCCGCGGAGCAGACGCTCCTGCTCGGCCGCCCGCGCCTCGATCGCCAGATCGGGCTGGTCGGCGAAGACGCCGTCCACTCCCGAGCGGAGGATCATCGCGAACTCCTCCTGCCAGCCGCCGTACTCCACCGGGTCCTTCCCGCGGCGGTGCACCTTCTCGAGGAATCGGTTCTCGGCGCGCAGCGTCCAGCAGTAGACCTCGAGCCCGGCCGCGTGGGCGTCCTCGACGAGCGGACCGGTCCCCGTCGCCCGGCCGGCCGCGTCCCGCGAGAAGAGCATGCTCTTGTCGACGCTGATCCCGTCGACGGCTCCGGCGAGGTTCCGCAGTCCCGCCGGCTTGGTGAAGGCGGAGTAGGGGGCCGCGTCGGCGCCGTGGGCGGCCACGAGGTCGGGCGGGGCGCCCCGCGACTCGAGCAGGTAGATCCGGCGGGTGCCGACTCCGCTCACCGCGAGCCGCTCCAGAACGGTCTTCTCGAAGCTCTCGATCGTGAGCCGAGGGTCGCGCGGACCCCAGCCCGCGGCGGCGAGCTCCTCGCGCAGCAGCACGTCCAGCGGCAGCCCGATCCCGGCGAAGTACGTCGCGTGCTTGATCTCGGCGACGAGCCCCGGCGGAGCGAGCGGATCGTCCTCCGCCGCCCGGTCCAGCAGCGCCAACAGCTCGCTGAAGCGCAGCAGCGGGAACTGCCCGTCGAACGTGGCGCTGGAGCCGCGCACCGCCGGCAGCCGCTCGCGGGCCCGCAGCTCCGACAGCTCGTCCCAGGTGAAGTCCTCGGTGAACCAGCCGGTGATCTCGCGGCCGTCGATCCGCTTGGTGGTGCGGCGCCCAGCGAACTCCGGGCGCTTCTCGACGTCCGTCGTGCCGGAGATCTCGTTCTCGTGGCGGAGGACGAGCACGCCGTCGCGGGTCGCCACCAGATCGGGCTCGAGCGCATCGGCGCCCAGCGCGATCGCCAGCTCGTAGGCGGAGCGGGTGTGCTCCGGTCGGTAGCCGCTCGCTCCGCGGTGGCCGATGACGAGCGGTGACTGGCGCGCGGGCATGCCGCGATCCTACGGGCGGCTCTGCACGGCTCGCAGCGGAGTCGAGGTCCGCTCGAAGAGAACAGCCAGACTCTGAGAGGTGCTCTCAGATATGGTGGTGTCCATCGTCGCAGTCCTCTCGGATCCGCGGCGCACCCCGAACCCACAGCGACTCAGATCCGCGAGTTCCCTCGGAGACCAGCGCACCTGAGAGAAGAGGAACCATGGCAAGCAACAATCCGGCCTTCGGACGCCCGGAGTTCAGCAACCGCGGCTACGCCGGCCGCGTGCAGGACCTCCCGGACGTCTCCCCCGGCACGCTCGACCAGATGTACTCCCGTCCGGCCGCCGGCTCCGTCGAGACCGACCGGATGACGGTCGAGGACACCCTCGCCAAGACCGCCCTCGCCTTCGTCGTGCTCCTCGCGGGTGCGGCCGTCGGCTGGTTCGTCCCGGACCTGATGCTCCCCGCCGTGCTCGTCGCGCTGGTGCTGGGCATCGTCAACGCCTTCAAGAAGCAGCCGTCGCCGGCCCTGATCCTCGGCTACGCCGCGACCCAGGGCATCGCGGTCGGTGCGATCTCGAAGTTCTTCGAGAGCGCGTACGCCGGAGCGGTCGTCCAGGCCCTCATGGCGACCGTCATCGTGATCGGCGTCACCCTGGCGCTGTTCATGAACGGCAAGATCCGCACCTCGCCGAAGCTCAACAAGATCTTCTTCATCGGCATGATCAGCTACGCGGTGTTCTCGCTGGTGAACCTGGGCCTCGGTCTCTTCGGCGTCGGCGGCGGCTTCGGTCTCCGCACCGGCTTCATCGGCATCGTGATCGGCCTCATCGCCGTCGCGCTCGCCACGTACTCGCTCGTGATGGACTTCGAGTTCATCCAGCAGGGCGTGCGCAACCGCCTCCCCCGCATCTACGGCTGGACCGGCGCCTACGGCATCCTGGTCACCGTCGTCTGGATGTACCTGGAGATCCTGCGCCTCGTCGCGATCTTCCGCGAGTAGCACGGCGCACCACGTCCGACGGGCGCTCGACCTCCGGGTCGGGCGCCCGTCGTCGTTCCCGGCCCCAGCGTCGTTCCCGGTGCACTGCCGGGAGCGCCTGGCACGATGGAGGGATGAGCGCCGCAGACTCCCGGATCGTCGGCCTCGACGTCGCTCGCGGCCTGGCCGTCCTCGGCATGTTCGCCGCCCACCTCGCCCCGGTCGAGAGCGAGATGCTCTGGAACGGCCGCAGCTCCGTCCTCTTCGCCGTGCTGGCGGGAGTGTCGATCGGGCTGATGACGGGCGGATCACAGCGCTCCTCGCGGCCCTGGCACGACACGGGATCGATCCTGCTCCGCGGGCTGTACCTGCTCGTCATCGGCGTCGCCCTCACCCTGCTCGGGACGCCGATCGCGGTGATCCTGCCGCACTACGGGGTGATGTTCCTCGTCGCGGCGCTGCTGCTCTTCCTGCCGCGGGCGGTCCTCGCCGTGCTGGTCGCGGTCGCGGCGATCGCCGGGCCCCTCGCGGTCGACGCGCTGACGAGCGCCGGCGGCTCCTGGCTCTCGACCCTGTCGCCCGACGAGGCGCTCCTGGCCGCGCAGCCCCTCATCTGGCTCACCCAGTACTACCCGGTGCCGTCGTGGCTGGCGTACGTGGTGCTCGGCCTCCTGATCGCGCGCTGCGACGTCCGGTCCGCGACCACCCAGCGCTGGGTCGTCGTCGGCGGCGCCGTCTCGGCCGTGCTCGGCTACGGCGGCGGGCTGCTGCTCGGGGGTCCGGAGGCGGTGGAGGCGCACGCCAGCACCACCGCCGAGCTCCTCGGGGCGGGCGGGGTCGCCTGCGTGGTCCTCGGCGCGCTGACGGCTCTGCTGCAGCGGCTGCCGCTCCTGGCACGGGCGGCGACTCCGATCGCGGCCGTCGGTGCGATGCCGCTGACGATCTACTCGCTGCAGCTCGTGGCGCTGGCGGTGTACCTGGTCCGGTACGAGCCGTTCGACTTCGAGGCGTGGCGCAGCTGGACGCTGCTCGGCGTCTTCGTGGTCGGCTCGATCGTCGCCGCTCTCCTCTGGAGGCGGCTCGTGGGGCAGGGCCCGCTGGAGTGGCTGCTCGCGCGCGCGTCGTTGCGACCTCGGGGTCCACGCGCGGCGCTGGGTTAGTGTGGCCGGATGATCACGCGTCGCGAGGCCGCTCAGCGCCTCGACATCCCCCTCGAGATGGCGACGCGGCACGGCATCCCCACCCGTCTGTCGGAGGAGGAGCTCGCCGCCCTCGAGCAGGATCCGCCCGCCTGGCTCGTCCAGTCGCGCGCGAACCGCACCGGCAGGCGTCCCGTGTGGGTGACCCTCGACTGCGCCGTCTGCGGCCGCTCCGAGGCCGCCCGCCCGAAGAAGTGGTGGCCCGAGTTCACGTTCCTCGTCTGCGAGGACCACTCCCCCGCCTCCTGGCCGCACCACCCCGAGGGCCACCGCCGCGACGAGTACGACGGCATCGGCACCCGCTTCATCGGCGTGCTCGACACCCCCGCCTGACCCGCACTCGCGAGCCTGCCGCCTCCGCCTGCACCACGGCCCCCGGACCAGCGCAGACCCGCGTTCCCCGACCACGCGGCAGAAGCCCGCCTCTCGATCGGCACCCCCGGAACGTCCCCGCAGGGCCTCGAACCCCTGACCGCCACTCGGTATGCCTCGCCAGGCACCGGTCACCCCTCACCGATCCCCCGGCCGCACCGCGGCCACCCGTTCCCTGAACAGCCACCTGAGCTCGTTCCCCGACCTGCACCCAGGAACGGCCCCGCAGGGGCTCGTTCCCCTCTACCTGCACCCGGGAACGGCCCCGCAGGGGCTCGTTCCCCTCTACCTGCACCCAGGAACGGCCCCGCAGGGGCTCGTTCCGCACCCGCTCCCCTCAACAAGAAACGGCCCCCTTCGAAGGGAGCCGTTCCTGACGTTCCGCGGGTCTCCGCGCGGTCAGCTGCAAGGCGGAGAAGGGCGCGATACCAGAGGTATCGCAACCGCCGACAACGCCGCAGATGACCGTGCGGAGACCCGCGGAATCACTCCCACTCGATGGTGCCGGGGGGCTTGGATGTCACATCCAGCACCACCCGGTTCACGCCGCTCACCTCGTTGGTGATGCGGTTGGAGATTCTGGCGAGGAGGTCGTAGGGCAGGCGGGTCCAGTCGGCGGTCATCGCGTCTTCCGAGGAGACGGGGCGCAGGACGATGGGGTGGCCGTAGGTGCGGCCGTCGCCCTGGACTCCGACGGAGCGGACGTCGGCGAGGAGGACGACGGGGCACTGCCAGATCTCGGTGTCGAGGCCGGCGGCGGTGAGCTCGGCGCGGACGATGGCGTCGGCGTCCTGGAGGAGGTCGAGCCGCTCCTGGGTGACCTCGCCGACGATGCGGATGCCGAGGCCGGGTCCGGGGAAGGGCTGGCGGCCGACGATGACCTCGGGGAGGCCGAGCTCGCGGCCGATCGCACGGACCTCGTCCTTGAAGAGGGTGCGGAGCGGCTCGACGAGCGCGAACTGCAGGTCCTCGGGGAGTCCGCCGACGTTGTGGTGGGACTTGATGTTGGCGGTGCCGGTGCCGCCACCGGATTCGACGACGTCGGGGTAGAGCGTGCCCTGGACGAGGAAGTCGATCGTCTCGCCCTCGCCCTGCGCTTCGAGCACGAGCGCTTCGGCGGCGGCCTCGAAGGTGCGGATGAACTCGCGGCCGATGATCTTGCGCTTCTGCTCCGGGTCGCTGACGCCGGCGAGCGCGTCGAGGAACTGCTCGCGCGCGTCGACGGTGACCAGGCGGACGCCGGTCGCGGCGACGTAGTCCTCCTCGACCTGGCGGCGCTCGTCCTTGCGGAGGAGTCCGTGGTCGACGAAGACGCAGGTGAGCTGGTCGCCGATGGCACGGTGCACGATCGCAGCGGCGACGGCGGAGTCGACTCCGCCGGACAGGCCGCAGATGACGCGTCCGGTGCCGACCTGCTCGCGGATCACGGCGACCTGGTCGTCGATCACGTTGGAGGAGTTCCAGTCGGCCGGGATGCCCGCGGCGCGGTGGAGGAAGTTCTCGATGACGGCCTGGCCGTAGGCGGAGTGCTTGACCTCGGGGTGCCACTGCACGCCGTAGAGGCGGCGCTCGTCGTTGCCGAAGGCGGCGACCGGGGTGTTGCTCGTGGAGGCGAGGACCTCGAAGCCCTCGGGCGCCTGTGCGACCGAGTCGCCGTGGCTCATCCACACCGTCTGGTCGGCGGGCTGCTCGCCGAGGAGCACGCCACCGTCGGTCGAGAGGGCGGCGTCCGTCGCTCCGTACTCGCGCAGCCCGGTGTTGGCGACCTCGCCGCCGAGCGTCTTCGCCATCACCTGGAAGCCGTAGCAGATGCCCAGGACCGGGACCCCGAGGTCGAAGATCGCAGGGTCGAGCTGCGGGGCGCCCTCCTCGTACACGCTGGAGGGGCCGCCCGAGAGGATGATGCCGACGGGCGACTTCGCGGCGATCTCGGCGGCCGTGGCGTTGGAGGGCACGATCTCGGAGTAGACGTTCGCCTCGCGGACTCGGCGGGCGATCAGCTGCGCGTACTGCGCGCCGAAGTCGACGACGAGGACGGGCTGCGCGGCCAGGTGCGGCTGGGGAGCGGTGGGCTGCTCGCTAATGGGGGGCCTCCACGGAGTCGGTCGGGGTCTTCGGGTCGGTGCCGGCGGTCCGGCGCTCGAGGTACTGCTCGACCTCGCGGGCGATGCGGGTCTCGACGAAGAAGGAGAGGGTGGGCACCACGCCGCCGAGCGCGATGAGCACGAAGCGCGTGAACGGCCAGCGCATGAGGCTCCACAGGCGGAAGTCGGCGAAGAGGTAGACGACGTAGAACCAGCCGTGCGCGATCAGGATGCCGGTGGACAGGTTCGCGCCGGTGCCGCTCGACCTGAACTCGCCTCCGGGCACCTCGTACATCGGAGCGAAGTGCAGGACGCCCTGCTGGCCGAAGGCGAACAGCTCGAGGTGGAAGACGTACTTGAGCAGCATCTCCGCGCAGAGCAGGAGCAGCATCACGCCGGTGATGATCGAGGTCACCCGGTAGAAGCGCAGCGCGCTCCGGATCGCAGGGAACTGCGCGGGCTTGGGCTCGAGGGGCATGACGACCAGTTTACGGTGCGGGGGCGGGGGCCTCGGCCCGGTCGCCCAGGTCGGCGCGGGCGCGCTCCTCGGCGTCGAGCGCCTCCTCGGCCTCGCGCTCCCACGCGTCCTTGACGAGGCGGAACCAGAGGTAGAGGGCGAAGCCGGCGAAGACGACCCACTCGATCGCGTAGAAGACGTTGAGCCAGTTCAGCGAGACGTCGCTCACGCGCGCCGGGGAGTCGATGGCCCCGAGGCCGACGACCGGCTCATCGACGACGACGTAGCCCTGGTAGACGTCCTGCGGCGGATCCGGCCAGCGGTTGATCAGCGCGGGGACGGAGAGCGCGGTGAGGGTGGCGGGGTCCAGGCCCTCCGCCGGCGCCTCCGCGGCCTCGTTGGCCACGAGGCGGCCGGTGAAGGAGGAGGGCGCCTGCTCGCTCCCGCTGTTGAGCGCGTCCGCGACGGACTGCGCCTGCGCCTCGTCCTGCGTCCAGCCGTAGGCGAGCACCAGGTCGGCGTCGGCGGTGCGGGTACGGGCGATGACCCACCAGCCCGGCTGCTCGCCGTTCAGGCGGCCGCCGAGGGTCTCGGCACCGCCCGGCACGAAGACGGACGAGCCCTCCACGCGCTGTCCGTCGGCGGTCGCCGTGATCGAGCGGGAGGGGGCCGCGACCTCGGCGAGCGGGAGCGTCGTCTCCGACACTCCGGAGTCGGGCGCGGCGGCTTCGACCGCGCGTCCGACCTGCCACTGCCCGAGCGCGGCGAAGAGCCCGGCGATCAGGAGTGCGAGCGCCAGCGCGGCGATCCAGCGCGGGCGCCGGGCCACCTGCCCGACCGTGCTCTGCGTCATTCGTCCCTCGTCCGCCCTCGATCCGTGCGGTGTCCCGCGGGCCGGATCGAGCCTAACCCGTGAGTGTGGGAGCTCCGTGGGATCAGTAGTCGGGCTCCCTCGGGCGGCGGGGCCGGGCGTCGTCGGCGCCGTCGGACTGCTGCATCGCCTGGTCGATGAGCGCCTGACGCATCGGATCGGGGAACTCGTCGTCGAGCTCGTCCGGCTCCGCGGGGCGCCTCGGAGGAGCCGGGGCCTCCTCCGCGGAGACGGCGGGCGCGGCCATCGCCGCCTCCACGAGCGCGAAGTCCTCCTCGTCCATGGCCGTGGCCGCTGCGGGTGCCGGGCGGTGCCGCCGCCGCGAGAGGAACGCGCCGATGCTCTCGGAGCGCGAGGCGAGGATCGGCCCGACGATCGCCATGATCAGCACGTAGAGGCCGGCGAAGGGCTGGATCCGCTCGTCGAGCCCCGCCGAGAGCGAGAGCGTCGCCAGGATGAGCGCGAACTCGCCGCGGTTGTGCAGGATGAACGCCGCGTTCAGGCCCGCGCGCGGTCCGAGCTTGTTGAGCCACGCGACGAACTGCCCCGCGCCGAGGTTGAGGACGATGGTCATCACCGCGGCGATCAGCACCGGGACCACGACGCTCGGGAACGCACCGGGATCCAGCCCGAGACCGAAGTTGACGAAGAAGAAGGCTCCGAACACGTCGCGCAGCGGGATCGCGATGTGCTCGACCCTCGACCGGAACCGCGTCGCTCCGATGACCAGTCCGATCAGGAACGCGCCGATCGCGTCCGTCACTCCGAGGACCTCGCCGATCCCGCCGAACAGGATGGCGAGACCGAAGAACAGGATCGTGAACAGCTCGTCGTCGCGGGTGCGGAAGAAGCGGGAGACGACCTTCCCGCCCCAGCGGGCGATCGCGAACATCACCACGAGGAACGCGAACGCGATGACGAGCTTGAGCACCACCGGCCACGGCTCCGTCTCGCCCGAGAGCACCACGGACACGATCGCCAGGTAGACCGCGATGAAGATGTCCTCGACGACCGTGACGCCCAGGATCATCGGCGTCTCGGGGTTCGCCAGGCGCTTGAGCTCGATCAGCAGCTTGGTGACGATCGCGCTCGAGCTCGTCGCCGTGATGCCGGCGATGATCAGCGCCTCGCGGCTCCCCCAGCCCAGCGCGAAGCCGAAGCCGAGGCCGACGGCCATGTTGACCGCGATGTAGGAGCCGCCGGAGAGGATCAGGCGGCCGGCGTTCCCGAAGAACTCGTCCTGGTCGAACTCCAGGCCGAGATTGAACAGCAGCAGGATCAGCCCGAAGACCGCGGTCAGCTCGATGTAGCTCGACTCGAAGTCGAGTGGGAAGAGGTGGAAGTTCGGGCTCGCGAGGAGCCCGACGACCATGTAGATCGGGATGGCCGGGAGCCCGATCGTCCTCCCCAGCCGGCCGAGGACGTAGGCGACGACGAACAGGACGCCGAGGACGATGAGGTCTTCGCCGTGGTGCATCCTCAGGCTCCGGGCGGGGCGTCGACCGTCTTGGCGAAGCTGCCGGTGCGGAAGAACGCGAACGCCTTGGCGACCTTCTCGGGGCTGCCGGCGACCACGAGGGTGTCGCCGGGGAAGACGCGGAAGTCGGGGGCCGGCGCCGGATTGGCGGCGTCGCCCCGGACCACGGCGACGACGGTCAGCCCGACGATCCCTCGGTCGGCGGGCTTGCCGAGCTGCTGTCCGGCGATGTGGTCGTCGTAGTCGACGGTGAACCAGTCGATCGAGAGGCCCGGGATCTGGTCGAGTGCGGTCAGCGACTCCGTGATCTGCGTGCCGCCGAGGAGCTCGGCGAGGGTGTGCGCCTCGTCGTCGCTCAGGCGGAGCGACACCTTGGCGCCGTCCTGGTCGCCCTCGGCGAACGTGATCAGGTCGCTGTGGCCGGAGCGGTGGGCGATGACGCCGACCTTGCCGCCGTCGGCCGTCAGGAAGGTGTGCAGAACGCCGACACCGGGCAGTTTGACCCTGCGGACCTCGACCATGCGTGCTCCCTCCGCGCCGTGCGGCGCTCCCACTCGGGACTTCCAGCTTAGGCGCGTGCGGAGCCCTCCTGCCGAGGGAACCCCGACCCGTCGAGGGATCCCGCGGTTCCCGGCGGGCTCGGCGGTCCTGCGCCCCTCGCTGCCCACAGGGGGTGGGGGGAGTCTCCACAGAGGGAGCGGAGGGAGGGAAGGGGGGCGGAAGCGTGCAGTGGGGATCTGTCGAGACGGGGCGTGAGGCCGGTCGGAAGAGCTCGTGCGGCTGCACCGCGGTACGCGCCGACCGGCGAGTGGGCGGGGGCCTCCGCGGACGAGCGGCAGCGGGCGCGGATCGACGCCATGGCCGCGACCTGGAGCGCGCCCTTCGTCCTCCGCGAGTCGGCGGCGGCGGTCCGGGACTCCCCCTGGTCGAGCCGCTCGCGGAGACCGTGCATGTCGAGGGGCGACGGACCCGGGCAGCCGGACGTGGAACGGCGTCGCGGAGCGCGCGTCCGCCCTCACCCGCACTGATCGACGGACTCGCCGTCTCGGATCTCGCGCAGACCGCCGTCGATCCGAACCGACCCGGCGTTCCTCGGGGGCCGCTCGCCCGAGCACGTGCTTCTCGCCCAGAAGCGCCGGGAAGACCGGATCCGCGCGCGCGGGTCCGCAGGGTCGTCCGCTGGGGCCGACGCGAAGCCTCCGACGCCAGCCCATCCGGCCGGCCCGCGCCGGCGTCCGCCGCGTCGAGGGAACCCCGGGCCGTCGAGGGAACCCGCTGTTCGCAGCGGCCTCGACGGTCAGGATCGCCTCGGTCGGTGAGCGTCAGCTGGGCTGGTACGGCGCGACGACGACCTCGACCCGCTGGAACTCCTTGAGGTCGGAGTAGCCGGTCGTCGCCATCGAGCGGCGCAGGGCGCCGATGAGATTCGCCGTGCCGTCGGCGCCGGTTGCCGGGCCGTAGAGGACCTGCTCGAGGGTGCCGACGGTGCCGACCTCGACGCGGCGGCCGCGCGGCAGCTGCGGGTGGTGCGCCTCCGCGCCCCAGTGCCAGCCCCCGCCGGGAGCGTCGGTCGCGCGGGCCAGCGCCGAGCCGAGCATCACGGCGTCCGCGCCCACCGCCACGGCCTTCACGATGTCGCCGGAGGTGCCGAGGCCGCCGTCCGCGATGACGTGCACGTAGCGTCCGCCCGACTCGTCGAGGTAGTCGCGGCGAGCGCCGGCGACATCGGCGACCGCGGTCGCCATCGGAGCCTGGATGCCGAGCGTCGTGCGGGTGGTGGAGGCGGCACCGCCGCCGAACCCGACGAGGACGCCCGCGGCGCCCGTGCGCATGAGGTGCAGGGCCGCGGTGTAGGTGGAGGCGCCGCCGACGATGACGGGCACGTCGAGCTCGTAGATGAACTTCTTGAGGTTCAGCGGCTCGGTATCGCGCGAGACGTGCTCGGCCGAGACGGTCGTGCCGCGGATGACGAACACGTCGACCCCGGCGTCGACGACGGTCTGGTACAGCTCCGCGGTCCGCTGGGGCGACAGGGCCCCGGCGACGGTCACGCCCGCGGCGCGGATCTCGGCCAGGCGCGCGGTCACCAGCTCGGGGCGGATCGGAGCGGAGTAGATCTCCTGCATCCGCTGCGTCGCGGTCTCGGCCGGAAGCCGGCGGATCTCCTCGAGCAGCGGCTCCGGGTCCTCGTACCGCGTCCACAGACCCTCGAGGTCGAGGACGCCCAGCGCCCCCAGATGCCCGAGCCGGATCGCCGTCGCCGGCGACACCACCGAGTCCATCGGCGCGGCGAGGATCGGCGTCGCGAACTGGTACGCGTCGATCGACCACTTCACCGACACGACCTCGGGGTCGCGCGTCCGGCGGCTCGGGACGACGGCGATGTCGTCGAAGGCGTACGCGCGGCGGGCGCGCTTGGCGCGCCCGATCTCGATCTCCATGACGCTGAGTTTACTGTGGCTCGCTCCTCGCTCCGCTCGTCGCTCGCCCGCGGTCGGCCCGAGCGGATGGTCGCGGTCCGCGGAGCGGGTCGCGTCCGCGCTACGACGATCCGCTCGCACGCGGATCGCCGGTTACCGCTGAGCGGCGTCAGCCGTGGCTCGCTCCTCGCTCCGCTCGCCGCTCGCCGCTCGCCCGCGGTCGGCCCGAGCGGATGGTCCCGTTCCGCAGAGCGTCCCGCGTCCGCGCTACGCCGATCCGCTCGCACGCGGATCGCCGGTTACCGCTGAGCGGTGTCAGCCGTGGCTCGCTCCTCGCTCCGCTCGCCGCTCGCCGCTCGCCCGCGGTCGGCCCGATCGGGCGGTCGCGTTCCGCGGAGCGTCCCGCGTCCGCGCTACGCCGATCCGCTCGCACGCGGACCGCCGGCTACCGCTCAACGGTGTCAGCCGCGGCTCGCTCCTCGCTCCGCTCGCCGCCCGCCCGCGGTCGGCCCGAGCGGGCGATCGCGTTCCGCGGAGCGTCCCGCGTCCGCGCTACG
The DNA here is from genome assembly GCF_002932195.1 of Rathayibacter sp. AY1C4. Lineage (NCBI taxonomy): Bacteria > Bacillati > Actinomycetota > Actinomycetes > Micrococcales > Microbacteriaceae > Rathayibacter > Rathayibacter sp. AY1C4. Next base: position 28,690 of record NZ_PSWE01000020.1, read on the forward strand.
CCGATCCGCTCGCACGCGGACCGCCGGCTACCGCTCAGCGGTGTCAGCCGCGGCTCGCTCCTCGCTCCGCTCGCCGCCCGCCCGCGGTCGGCCCGAGCG
>NZ_PSWE01000020.1:28795-62116 GCF_002932195.1 Rathayibacter sp. AY1C4
ACGCCGATCCGCTCGCACGCGGACCGCCGGCTACCGCTCAGCGGTGTCAGCCGCGGCTCGCTCCTCGCTCCGCTCGCCGCCCGCCCGCGGTCGGCCCGAGCGGGCGATCGCGTTCCGCAGCGCGTCCCGCGTCCGCGCTACGCCGATCCGCTCGCACGCGGACCGCCGGCTACCGCTCAGCGGTGTCAGCCGCGGCTCGCTCCTCGCTCCGCTCGCCGCCCGCCCGCGGTCGGCCCGAGCTAACGGTCGCGTTCCACAAAGCGTCCTACGTCCGCGCTACGCCGATCCGCCGGAAAGCGGATAGCCGGTCATCTCTCCCACCTTGCACGGGACGCCCTGATCGCTTGCCCGCGATCGGCCCGGGCGAGTGGCCACTTTCCGCAGAGGCGTACGCCCGCGCGTCGACGATCCGGCGGAACGATCGCCGGTCACCGCTCCTACCGGGCTCCTCACCGGGCCGCGATCGACGCGAGCGGGCGCACTCCACCAACAGGTGAAGCCTGCGCGGCCGCCACCACCATTCGCTGCAAGGCGGGAAGCCCGTCCCCACTCCGTCGCGCTCGCGCGCGGCGCACGACCACTCCCCCGTCGGCACAGGCGGAAGCCTCCCCCCGCAGTCGCGGCGGCGCATCGCGCCGCTCGCGCTGCGTACCCCGCCCCTCAGCCGAGGACCGGTGCTCGTCTCCCGGAGGGAGGCGGCGGATCGGGATCGCGGCCCCTCCGGCGTGGTGGGCGTATGGGCCGCAGGCCCATCGGGCAGAGGGGCCGCGATCCCGATCCGCCGCCGGCCCCCACCAGACCCTTCAGCGCCGGTAGTTCGGCGCCTCCACCACCATCTGCACATCGTGCGGGTGCGACTCCTTCAGCCCGGCCGCCGTGATGCGCACGAACTTCCCGCGCTCCTTCAGCTCGGGGATGGTGCGCGCTCCGACGTAGAACATCGACTGGCGGAGCCCGCCGGCGAGCTGGTAGGCCACGTTCGCGAGCGGGCCGCGATAGGGCACCTGGCCCTCGATGCCCTCGGCGATCAGCTTGTCGTCGGTGGGCACGTCGGACTGGAAGTAGCGGTCCTTCGAGTAGGAGGTCCGCTCGCCGCGGGTCTGCAGGGCGCCGAGGGAGCCCATCCCGCGGTAGGTCTTGAACTGCTTGCCGTTCTGGAACACGAGGTCGCCGGGGCTCTCCTCGCAGCCCGCGAGGAGCGAGCCGAGCATCACGGTGTCGGCGCCGGCGACGAGCGCCTTGGCGATGTCGCCGGAGTACTGGAGGCCGCCGTCGGCGATCACCGGCACGCCGGACTCGCGCGCGGCGAGGGACGCCTCGTAAACCGCGGTGACCTGCGGGACTCCGACGCCGGCGACGACGCGGGTGGTGCAGATCGAGCCGGGGCCGACGCCGACCTTGATGGCGTCGGCGCCCGCGTCGACGAGGGCCTGCGCCCCGGAGCGGGTCGCGACGTTGCCGCCGATGATGTCGACGCCGGCGAACGCGGAGTCGGACTTCAGGCGGCGGATGATGTCGAGCACGCCGGCGGAGTCGCCGTTGGCGGTGTCGACGACGATCACGTCGACGCCCGCGTCGAGCAGGGCGGTGGCGCGCTGCCAGGCGTCGCCGAAGAAGCCGATCGCGGCGCCGACCCGGAGGCGGCCCTCGTCGTCCTTCGTGGCGTTGGGGTACTGCTCCGACTTGTCGAAGTCCTTGACCGTGATGAGGCCGGCGAGCTTGCCCTGTGCGTCGACCAGCGGCAGCTTCTCGATCTTGTGCCGCGCGAAGAGGGCGATGACCTCGCTGTCGGGGATCCCGACGCGGCCCGTGATCAGGCCGGTGCTGGTCATCACGTCGCGGACGAGCGTGGTCGCCTTCTCGAACGGCGAGACGAAGCGCATGTCGCGGTTGGTGATGATGCCCACGAGCACGCCGGTGGAGTCGACGACGGGGAGGCCGCTGATCCGGTACTGGCCGCAGAGGTCGTCGACCTGGGCGACGGTGGCGTCCGGGGTGGTGGTGACGGGGTTCGAGACCATGCCCGACTCGCTCCGCTTCACCCGGTCGACCTGGTCGGCCTGGTCGGCGATGGAGAGGTTGCGGTGCAGGACGCCGAGGCCGCCCTGGCGGGCCATCGCGATCGCCATGCGCGCCTCGGTGACGGTGTCCATCGCCGCGGAGAGCAGCGGGGTCGCCACGCTGATGCGCTTGGTGAGACGGGAGGCCGTGTCGGCCTCGCTCGGGATGACGTCGGTGTGCCCTGGGAGGAGCATGACGTCGTCGTAGGTGAGTCCGAGGAATCCGAAGGGATCCGGCTGGTCCATCAATGCCCCTTAGCAGGTCGAGTGCGGGAGCCCGGAGAGGACGGGAGGAGTCCGCTCACGAGCGCCACGGTTGTTCGATCTTAAGCGCCGTGAGGCTCGCGGTATTCCTCGACGGCGCGGCCGCCGGGCCGCGGATGGGCGCTGGAGCGCTCTCCTCTCCCTCATAATGTCGTCACGCGTAAGTGCGGACGGTGAAACACCGCCGACACATGCGGAACGTATGGTCAACCAACGTTGTTTGACGACGGCGATTCGGGCGTGCCCGGAGACCCCATCCGTCTGTGCACCCTGACGAGAGGTAGACGTCTTGCTCACAGCCAGCCGTTCGATGCGCCGCCAGCGCTCGACGACCCTGCATCCGACGGACCGGGAGGCGCCCCGTGGATAGGAGACGCCCGAGGCTCCAAGACCGGCTCCTGGCCCTGGGTCTGCTCGCCGCGACCCTCACCGGGATCGCCGCGGCGGCCCCCGCCGCACTCGCCGCCACCACCGCCGACCAGTCGATCATCGCCTGGGTCCGCGTGCAGGGGACGAACGAGAACCTGACGGGGGTGACCGTCGAGATCGGAGGCGACGCCTCCGCGACCGTGACCACCGGCGAGGACGGCCGGGCCACGTTCCCCCTCGACGCCGCGGGCACCTACACGGTGACCGTCGACGAGGAGTCTCTGCCCGCCGACAAGGGCTACCCCGCCGCGGGTCAGAACCCGAAGCAGGTGAAGATCGTCGCCTCGCAGAACCAGATCGTGAACTTCATCGTCTCGACGGCCAACCCGAAGGGCTCCGGAGCGACCGTCCCGGTCCCGACGGACTCCGCGGCTCCGACGAGCCCCGCGACCGAGGGCACGACCGGCAACGACGCGACGAACCCCGACGGGACGTCCAACGCGGTGAACCAGCCGGTGTCGGCCGACACGTTCTGGATCATCTTCTGGCCGAAGGTCGTCACCGGCCTGATCTTCGGGCTCCTGATCGCCCTCGCGGCGATCGGCGCCTCGCTGATCTACGGCGTGACCGGCCTGAACAACTTCGCCCACGGCGAGCTGGTCACCTTCGGCGCGCTGATGGCGTACCTCTTCTCCGGGGTCTTCGGACTCCCGGCACTGCTGGCCATCCCGATCGCGGTGATCCTCGGCGGGGCCTTCGGCTTCGTCCAGGACGGGCTGCTCTGGAAGCCGCTGCGGAAGAAGGGCATCCAGCTCATCCCGCTGATGATCGTGACGATCGGCCTCTCGCTGGCCCTGCGCTACGTGTTCGTCTTCTTCTTCGGAGCCGACCGGCTCTCGCTCCCCAACAGCACCGCTCCGTTCTTCACGGTGCCGGAGCTCGGGATCAGCCTGAAGTTCACCGACATCGTCGGCGCCGTCGTCGGCGTCGTCTGCATCGTCGCCGTGGCCTACGTCCTCACGAAGACGAAGATCGGCAAGGCGATGCGGGCGGTCTCGGACAACCGGGCCCTCGCCTCCGCCTCGGGCATCAACGTCGAGCGCGTCATCCGCGTCGTCTGGGTGATGTCGGGCGCTCTCGCCGCGCTGGCGGGCGTCTACATCGGCTACTACCAGTCGCTGCGCTGGGACACGGGAGCGTCGATCCTGCTGCTGATCTTCGCGGCGATCACGCTCGGCGGACTCGGCTCCGCCTACGGCGCGCTGGTCGGCTCGCTCATCATCGGACTGATGATGAACATCTCGACGATCTGGATCCCGGAGAACCTCAAGTACGTGGCTCCGCTCGTTCTCATGATCATCATCCTCCTGGTCAGGCCGCAGGGAATCCTGGGCCGCAAGGAACGGATCGGCTAGGACACCATGAACCTCAACTTCATCTGGCTGGCGATCGGGCAGATCGTCGATCCCACTGTCGCCGCGTACGCGCTGGCGACCATCGGCCTGGTCATCCACTTCGGATTCACGGGGCTGCTCAACTTCGGACAGGCCGGCTTCATGGCGGTAGGCGGCTACGCCTTCGCCATCACCTCGGTCAAGTTCGAATGGCCCGTCTGGGGCTCCTTCCTCGCGACGATCGTCGCGGCGACCGTCTTCGCGCTCATCCTGGGCATCCCGACGCTGCGGCTGCGGGCCGACTACCTCTCGATCGTCACGATCGCGGCGGCGGAGATCATCCGGCTCTCGGTCAAGACCCCCGAGTTCTCGGCGATCACCGGCGGCTCGGAGGGCATCAACGGCGCGGCGAAGGCGTTCAACGACCTCAACCCGCTCCCCGAGGGCCGCTGGGGCATCGGCGTCCTCACCTACAGCCAGGACCAGTGGTGGGTGCGGATCGTCGGCTGGGGCCTCGTGCTCCTGGCCTGCCTCCTGGTGTTCCTCCTGATGCGCAGCCCCTGGGGCCGCGTCATCAAGGGCATCCGCGAGGACGAGGACGCCGTGCGCTCGCTCGGCAAGAACGTCTTCTCGTACAAGATCCAGGCGCTCATCCTGGGCGGCGTGCTCGGAGGCCTCGCAGGAGCGCTGTTCATCCTCCCCCGCTCGCTCCAGCCCGACAACTACGGCACCCAGCTCACGTTCTTCCTCTACACGATCATGCTGCTGGGCGGCGCCGCGACGGTCTTCGGACCCGTCGTCGGCTCGATCATCTTCTGGGTCGTCCTCGGTCTGACCGACGGACTGCTCACGCTCGGGATCGACACCGGGGTCCTCAACAACGACCTCATCCGCCTCACCACCGTGCAGACCGGACCCATCCGGTTCATCGTGGTGGGGGTAGCCCTCATGCTCCTGGTGATCTTCAGACCCCAGGGGATCTTCGGCAAGAAGAAGGATCTGCACTTTGCCTAAGACGCCGGTCTCGGACATCACCGAGGAAGCAATCGTCCCCGGGGTCAGGAAGAAGGACCCCATCGTCGTCGCCGACAACGTCAGCCGCCGCTTCGGCGGCCTGACCGCGGTCGACGTCGAGCACCTCGAGATCCCCCGCGGTTCCATCACCGCCCTGATCGGCCCGAACGGGGCCGGCAAGACCACGTTCTTCAACCTGCTGACGGGCTTCGACAAGCCCAACACCGGCAAGTGGAACTTCAAGGGCAAGAACCTCGCCAACGTCCCGGCCTACCGGGTGTCGCGGATGGGCATGGTGCGCACGTTCCAGCTCACCAAGGCGCTCGGCGGCATGACGGTGCTCGAGAACATGCTGCTCGGCGCGAAGGGGCAGAAGGGCGAGAACATCTTCACCTCGCTCATCCGCCCGCTGTGGTCGAAGGAGGAGGACTCGATCGAGCAGCGCGCGATCCGCCTGCTCGAGAAGTTCAAGCTGGACACCAAGCGGGACGACTACGCGTCGAGCCTGTCGGGCGGCCAGAAGAAGCTGCTCGAGATGGCGCGGGCGCTGATGTCGGAGCCCGAGCTCGTCATGCTCGACGAGCCGATGGCCGGCGTGAACCCGGCGCTGACGCAGTCGCTCCTGGGTCACATCGTGAACCTGAAGGACGAGGGCATGACCGTGCTCTTCGTCGAGCACGACATGCACATGGTCAACACGATCGCCGACTGGGTGATCGTGATGGCCGAGGGCAAGGTCGTCGCCGAGGGCCCGCCCTCGACCGTGATGAACGACCCGGCCGTCATCGACGCGTACCTGGGCGCGCACCACGACACCGACCTGGGCACGATCGAGGGCCAGCTCGAGATCGCCGAGGAGATGGACTCCGACCTCGTCCGCGAGGACGTGGAGCGGCAGGCGGAGCAGGCCGGCGTCCCGACGCCCGGCCACGACGCTCCGGCCGCCGGAACGGCGTCCCCGTCGGCCTCCGCGCCGACGAGCGTCGCCCCGACGACCGACGCCCCGGCCGTCGAATTCGAGAAGGACGAGAGATGACCGCCGACACGACGACTCCGAACACCCTCGAGACGCACGATCTGCACGCGGGCTACGTGCCGGGGGTCAACATCCTCAACGGCTCGAACGTCTACGTGAAGCGCGGCGAGCTCGTCGGGATCATCGGCCCGAACGGTGCAGGCAAGTCGACGCTGCTGAAGGCGATGTTCGGCCTGGTCAACATCCGCCAGGGCACCGTCCTGCTGAACGGCGAGGACATCACCGGCCTCAAGGCCGACAAGCTGGTGTCCAAGGGCGTGGGCTTCGTGCCGCAGAACAACAACGTCTTCCCGTCGCTCACCATCGAGGAGAACCTCGAGATGGGCATGTACCAGAAGCCGAAGCTGTACAAGGAGCGGCTCGAGTTCGTCACCGAGCTCTTCCCGGAGCTCAGCAAGCGGCTCAAGCAGCGCTCGGGGTCGCTCTCGGGCGGTGAGCGCCAGATGGTGGCGATGTCGCGGGCTCTGATGATGGACCCGTCGATGCTGCTGCTCGACGAGCCCAGCGCCGGCCTGTCCCCGATGCGGCAGGACGAGACCTTCGTCAACGTGCAGCGGATCAACCGCGCGGGCGTCTCGATCATGATCGTCGAGCAGAACGCGCGGCGGGCGCTGCAGATCTGCGACCGCGGCTACGTCCTCGACCAGGGCCGCGACGCCTACGAGGGCGCGGGCCGGGAGCTGATGAACGATCCGAAGGTCATCGAGCTCTACCTGGGCACGCTCGCGACGACCAACGAGGTCACCACGAGCACCCCGACCGTCGGCGGCTGACCCCCGCTGCGAAGGGCCCGTCGTCTCCGGACGGCGGGCCCTTCGTCGTTGCCGGGGCGCGGAGCGGGCGCGAGCGGGCCGAGGGGCCGGTGCGGCTCCGGGGCGGAGGCGGGGCCGCTCGCGCAGGGCGCCGGGCGGCTCGGAGACCACTCCGAGCAGGGCGGGAAGGCAGGCGGCTCGGTGCCCGGAGACGCGCCGGCACGGGGTGCCGCAGAAGGGAGGCGGGGGGGCCGCTCTCCCGGCGCGGACAGGCCTTCACCGGTCTCTCCGCGATGCCCGCCGAACCCCCGGGAAGTCGGCGGAACGGCGGGCCAGACCCTCGGTCTCCTGTCCGCGGGACGAGGGCAGGACAGCGAGAGTCTCTCCGCACCAGCGACACCCACGAGGGGGACAGGATATCGCCCTGCCTGCCGTAGTTTTGGGTACACGGGACAGCCATGCAGGGGGACGTCCCGCTCCCCTCTCCCCCGGTAGGGACCGCGATCGGCCGCCGATCTCCTCCCCTCCCCGCAGCGCCTCGAGCGCCGCGTCGTCCGCCTCGAAGGAGCCGACCATGAAGAGATACACCCCCGCCCCTGTGGAACTCGGAGCCGGCTTCGGCACCGGTGCGATCGGCGACTACGAGCGCTGGCGCGTCGTCGGCGTCTACGCCCAGGTCGTCATCGCCGAGACCACCGGCGGCAAGCGCCGCAACTACAGCCGTTCCTTCGTCACGTACCGCCTGGCGCAGGAGGCGGAGCTGCTCCGCGCCTCCTAGGCCCTCCGCACTCCACGAGCGCGCGTCCTCCCACTGGAGGGCGCGCGCTTCTGCGTTCCCGCTCGACGTCGTCGCTCCCGCCCGCGGTTCGGCAGGGCGCCCCCTCGAGGCCGGGAGAGGCGCTCGGAGGCGCGTACAGGCCGTCAGAGCCGCTCCTCCTCCCGGGTGGCTCCTCGACGCCACGCCGGGCCCTGGACGCCGCGGAGCCGTCCGCCCGCACCCGACAGCGGCCACCCTCCCGGACGACCGCCGCGCCTCGCTGCGTCCGCACGACCGGCGCGTCTCCTGCTCTCCGCTCCGGGAACGGCGGAGGGGCCCGGTCCGAAGACCGAGCCCCTCAGGGATGCGGCAGGAGCCGCGTCACCGCGTCGTCAGTTCAGCGAACCCTCGACGGTCTCCTCGAAGGAGGTGGTGTTGCCCGTGCCGTACTTGTAGATCGAGACCGAGGCCTCGCTGGTGTCGCCGTTCTCGTCGAACGAGATCGGGCCGGAGAGGCCGTCGTAGTCGACGTCCTCGCCGTCGGCGATGAGCTTCGCGCAGTCGGCGAAGGTCGTGCACTTGGTGCCGCCCTCCGAGACCGACATGAGGTTGTCGCGGATGGTCGCACCGTCCGTCGCCTTGCCCTGGAGCGCGGCGAGAGCGGTCAGGACCGTGGCGTCGTACGACTCCGGCGCGTAGCTGAACACGGTCAGCGCGTCGTTGCCCTGCGACTCGACGAGCGACTGCAGCTTGCCCTGGAAGTCCTCGGACGCCTGGACGCCCGGGTTGGTGAACTGGGCGCCGGCGATGTCGACGTTGGTGTCGGACTCGCCGATGACGCCGTAGTTGCCGTCCGTGCCGTAGAGCTTCGAGAAGTCGAAGCCCTTGGCCGAGAGCTGCTCCGCGATGGTCTTGATCTCGTCGAACGAGATGACGACCAGCGCGTCGGGGTTCGGGGCGAGGACCGAGGTCAGCGCCGAGTTGAAGTCGGTCGAGGCCGGCTCGAAGATCTCCTCCGCCGCGACGGATGCTCCGCCCGCCTCGAGGGTCTCCTTGATGTTCTTCTCGAGGCCGGTGCCGTACGCGTCGTTCATGTACAGGATCGAGACGTTGGTCTTGCCGTCGCCGAGGATCTTGTTGCCGAGGATGCGGCCCTGGAGCACGTCCGAGGGAGCGGTGCGCCAGTAGTAGCCGTCGTCGTCGTAGGTCGTGAAGTCCGGCGAGGTGTTGGCCGGCGAGATCTGGACGACGCCCGCCTGGGTCACCTGGTCGATGAAGGTCTTCGAGACGCCCGAGGACGCCGCGCCGATGATGGCGGAGACGTTGTCGGCGATGAGGGACGTGGCCGACTGCGTCGCGATGTCGGTCGTGGTGTCGCCCGAGTCCTTCTGCTCCACGTCGATCGTGATGCCGGCCTTGGCGTCGTTGATGTCGACGACCGCCTGGTCGACGCCCGCGATCTCGGGCGGGCCGAGGACGGCGAGGGTGCCGGTCTGCGGGAGGATCGTGCCGATCTTGAGGGACAGGTCGCCCGAGCCGCTGTCGCCGCTCGATCCGCTGTCGCCGCCGCCGGCGCAGCCGGCGAGGACGAGAGCGCTGGCGCCCAGAATGGCGACGCCGCCGAGGGTTGCCCGGAGGGACCGCGCGCGGGCCGAGCCGGCCTTCGCGTAAACGCCCATGTTGCTCCTTGAGAGGTGTGTGTCAGTGGGAGCGGCGCCGGTGGCAACCGCTCGGCCAACCTAACCTTCGAAGCAGCCGTGAACAATACAGGGGTGTTACCAATACGTTTCGCGACCGGATCGTTACCATTCCGCTGTCGCGCCGCGCCAGGACGACGCGTTCCGCAGATCAGACGGAGGATCGGCGCCGTCTGCGCTCCGCGGCGACGAGGTCGCCTGAGAAGATCGCCAGGGCGGCCCACACCAGCGCGAAGCCGATCCAGCGCTCGAGCGGCATCTCCTCGTGCAGGACGAAGGCCCCGACGAGGAACTGCAGGAACGGCGTCAGGTACTGCACGAAGCCGACGATCGACAGCGGGAGGCGCCGGGCGGCGCCCGCGAACAGGAGCAGCGGGACGGCCGTGACGATCCCGGCCGAGGCGAGGATGAGGGCGTGCCCCGTCCCCTCCGTCGTCAGGGTCAGCCCCACCGTGGAGCCGACGACCGCCAGCTGCACCACGGCGAGCGGCGTCAGCCAGAGCGTCTCGAGCGTCAGCCCGCCGACCGCGTCCACCGTGCCGCCGACGCGGCTCTTCACCAGGCCGTAGAGGCCGAACGAGAAGGCGAGGGCGAGCGAGATCCACGGGAAGGATCCGTAGCCCACCGCGATGACCAGCACCGCGACCGCGCTGACGCCCATCGCGGCCCACTGCAGGGGCCGGAGGCGCTCGCGCAGCACCAGGACGCCCAGCAGCACCGTGACCAGCGGGTTCATGAAGTAGCCCAGGGCCGCCTCGATGACGTGGCCCGTGGTCGTGGCGATCACGTAGACCTGCCAGTTGACGTAGATGAGCACGCCCGCGATCGCCATCACGCCGAGCAGGCGGGGGCGGCGCAGCAGCGCGCCGAAGGAGCGCCAGCCGCGGAGGACCGTGAGCAGGATCACGCAGAAGACGAGCGAGAAGAGCACCCGGAACGCGACGATCTCGAACGGCGAGGCCGGCGCCATCGCGATGAAGTAGAGGGGCATCGCACCCCAGAGCAGGTAGGCCGAGAACGCGAACAGCAGCCCCGTGCCGGACATCCCGCCCGGGCGTCCCGCCGCTCCGAGCGCCTCCACTCCTTCGCCGACGGGCACGTCCGAAGGGGACGGCGAGACGGCCTCGGCAGGGGTGCGGGAGCTGGTCACTCCCCCGATGCTACGCAGGCGCGGGGTGGGAGGACGGCCCCGCAGCGGGCGGATCAGGCCACTGGTCGCGAGGAGGACCGGGAACGACGGAAGGGCCCGCCGACCGAGGTCGACGGGCCCTTCCGAGGGATGCTGCCTAGCGGACGACGACCGCGAGGACGTCGCGAGCGGAGAGGACCAGCAGGTCCTCGCCACCGAACTTGACCTCGGTTCCGCCGTACTTGGAGTAGATCACCTTGTCGCCGACGGCGACGTCGAGCGGCACGCGGTTGCCGTTGTCGTCGATGCGACCGGGTCCGACGGCGACGACCTCGCCCTCCTGCGGCTTCTCCTTGGCGGTATCGGGGATGACGAGACCGGAAGCGGTCACCTGCTCCGCCTCGACCTGCTTGATGACGATGCGATCTTCGAGCGGCTTGATGGACACCGACACGGTTGACCTCTTTCTTGACGACGATGTGGGCGGAACGCGGTTCTGGCACACACGCTCCGAGAGTGCTAGATCCATCGTAGGGGCTCCGCTGGCACTCGTGCAATCAGAGTGCCAAGCGGGGCGGCGGACCCGCCGGGAGGCCGTGGCCTACCATGGCCGGATGCGACGCGACGAGCTGGTCGAGCTCCTCTCCCCCGAGGGCCTCCGGCTCCTCGACTCCCTCGACGGCTACCGGTCCGACGACCTGGTGCGCGCCGTGGCACGCCTCCGGGCCGCCGGCCACTCCCCCGTCCTCGTCGCCGCGGTGCTCACCCAGGCGAGGCTCCGGCAGAAGGCGGAGGCGAAGTTCGGAGAGTTCGCCCGCTCGATGCTCTTCACGGACGCGGGACTCGAGCAGGCGACGCGGCTGCGCGTCGCCGCCCTGCACGCCGGCCGGTTCGCCGCGGCGGGAGCGGCGCGCGTCGCCGACCTCGGCAGCGGGATCGGCGGCGACGCCCTCGCGATGGCCGCGATCGACCTGGCGGTCACCGCCGTCGAGGCCGACGAGGTCACCGCGACCCTGGCCAGCTTCAACCTCGCCCCGTTCCCCGCGGCGAGCGCCGTGCACTCGACGGCCGAGGCCTTCGACCTCGACGGCTTCGACGCCGTCTACCTGGACCCGGCACGCCGCACGGCGGGCCACCGCGAGACCCGCCGGCTCGACGATCCGGACGACTACTCCCCCTCGCTCGACTTCGCGTTCGGCCTGGCCGAGCATCGTCCCGTGGGCGTGAAGGTGGGTCCCGGCTTCGACCGCGAGCGCCTGCCGCGGGACGCCGAGGCGCAGTGGGTCTCGGTCGACGGGGAGCTGGTCGAGACCGGGCTCTGGTTCGGTTCTCTGGCGCGTCCGGGCGTGCGCCGCTCCGCTCTGCTGCTCGGCGCGACCGGCTCCTCCGAGCTCACCGCGGCGGGCGACAGCGAGGACGAGGAGGTCGGCCCCCTCGGCGCGTTCGTGCACGAGCCGGACGGCTCCGCGATCCGCGCGCGCCTCCTGGGCGAGCTCGCGCGCTCCAGCGGCTCGCGGATGCTCTCGCCCGGCATCGCCTATCTGACGGGCGACGATGCGGCCGCCTCGCCCTTCCTCCGCAGCTTCCGGGTCCTCGCCGAGCTGCCGCTGGACGAGCGCACGCTGGCGAAAGAGCTGCGCACCCGCGGCATCGGCGTGCTCGAGATCAAGAAGCGCGGGGTGGACGTCGACCCCGCCCGCTTCCGCAAGCGGCTGGGCCTCTCCGGCACCGGCAGCGCGGTGCTGATCCTGACGCGGATCGCCGGGCGCCACCGCGCGCTGCTCGCGGAGCGCGTCGAGCGGCCCGCGCCGGCTCAGTAGCCGGAGGTGCCGGCGGCGAGGGCGACCACGACGAAGACGAGGAAGACCGCCAGGTAGATCAGCGAGACGGCGATGCCGGCGAACCCGGTGATGATCGCGGTCAGCGCGAAGCCGCGCGCGGCCGGCTCGCGCCGGCGTCCGAGGAAGCCGAGCACGACGGCCGGAGCCGACAGCAGGAAGCCGAAACCGGCGGCGAAGAGCGTGATGACCAGGCCGACGATGCCGAGGATCATCCCGACGAGGCTCAGCGTGCGGGGGACGACGGGCGCCGGAGCGGCCGCGTAGGCGGCGGGGTGGCCGGGCGCGGAGGAGTAGGCGGGCGCCGAGGGGTACGCGGGCGGCGGCGGCGGCGACCCGTAGGCCGGCGGTGCGGAGTCGGCGAGCGGCACCGACGGCTGCGACGCGGCCGAGGGCGGAGCGGGCGGGGCCGGGGGGACGGGCGGGGCCGGCGGGACCGGGACGGAGCCGTGCTGCTCGTCGGAGCCGGGGCCGGGACGGGTGCTGTCGTCGCTCATGGCGCGAGTCTAGCCAGCACCCGGGCGGCGGCGGAGGGGTTCCGTCCGCTCACGCGGGCAGGTAGCCGCCGTCGCGCAGGTCGCCGACGAAGGCCGTCCAGGCGAGGTAGGCGATCACCGCGAGGACGATCGCGAGGTAGCCCAGCACGAAGCCGGCGACCGCGAGACCGCGGCCGCGCTGTCCGGAGCGTCGGGCCTGGGCGAAGCCGATGTGGCCGAGGACGATGGCGGCGGGCGCCAGCCCCAGCAGTCCGCACACCAGAGCCGCGACCGCGAGCGGATTCATCGGCGGGCGGCGGGGCGGGAGACCGGGGTAGGGATCGGCGGCGGCCGTCGGCGGCGGGTAGGCCGCCGACGGCTCGCCGAGCGGAGGGGCGAACGGCGCGGGCGCCGGTCCGGTCTGCGGTCCGGGCGCGGTGTCGTCGGTCACGGTGTCCTCCTGGTGGTGCGGGCGCCCCCGAGCCTCGGAGGCGTGTCGATCAGTACCCGGTCGAGGGCATGGTCGCCGCGATCGAGAAGAGCGCGACGAACGAGATGATGGTGATGATGATCGCGACGAAGCCGATGATGACGGCGGCGAGGGCGAGGCCGCGGCCCTTCTCCCCCGTGCGCTTGATCTGCGACAGGGCGATGAAGCCCAGCACGATGCCCACGATGGAGACGAAGAACGAGGCGATGAAGCCGATGATCGCCAGGATGTTGTAGCGGTCGGACGCGGGCGTGTACGGAGTGGTCATGGAAATCCCCCAGGGTCAGGAACGAGCGGATGCGGCCAAGAGTGGCAGTGGCACGATCCGCCTGTCAAAAAGCTGGACGGCGCTTGCGCGGCCCGGCCGCCGCCCGGTAGAGGCCTCATCGGACCTGGATCTCGGTGACCGGGAGGGTCGAGTCGGCCCCGAAGCCGAGCCCCGACGGCGGATGCCCCGCCTCGATCAGCTGCGCCGCCAGTGCGGCGATCATCGCGCCGTTGTCGGTGCAGAGCGAGAGCGCCGGGATCCGCAGGGTCACTCCCGCGGCCGCGCACCGCTCCTCCGCCAGCGCGCGCACCCGGGCGTTGGCGACCACGCCGCCGCCGAGCAGGAGGCGCGGCACGCCCCGGTCGCGGCAGGCGGCGAGCGCCTTCGTGAGCAGCACGTCGGCGACCGCCTCGCGGAAGCTCGCCGCGACGTCGGCCACGGGCACCTCCTCCCCCGCGTCCTGGCGCTTCTCGACCCAGCGGGCGACCGCGGTCTTCAGCCCGGAGAACGAGAAGTCGTAGCGGTGGCGCTCGAGGTCCTTCGGCAGGCTGAGCCCGCGGGGGAAGCGGATCGCCTTCGGGTCCCCGTCCGCCGCCACCCGGTCGATCTGCGGTCCGCCCGGATAGGGCAGGCCCAGGACTCGTGCCACCTTGTCGAAGGCCTCGCCGGCGGCGTCGTCGATGGTCTCGCCGAGCAGCTCGACGTCCGATACCAGATCGCGCACGTGCAGGAGCGAGGTGTGCCCGCCCGAGACCAGCAGCGCGATCGTCGGCACCTCGACGGGGCTGCCCTCGCTGCCGTCGGCCCGGAGGACGTCGGCTCCCACATGTCCGACGAGGTGGTTCACGGCGTAGAGCGGCAGGCCGAGCGAGACGGCGAGCGCCTTCGCCGCTCCGACGCCGACCATGAGTGCGCCCGAGAGCCCCGGTCCGCTGGTGACCGCGATCGCGTCCAGGTCGCCGAGCGCGACACCGGCCTCGGAGAGCGCCGCCTGCAGGGCGGGCTCGAGCGCCTCCAGGTGCGCCCGGGCGGCCACCTCGGGCACGACGCCGCCGTAGCGGGCGTGCTCCTCCATCGAGGAGGCGATGGTGTTCGAGAGCAGCGTCGTGCCGCGGACGATGCCGATCCCCGTCTCGTCGCAGCTGGTCTCGATGCCGAGGACGAGGGGTCCGGTGCTCACGGGGTCTCCTGGGTCGGGGTCGGCGGCCGGCGCATCACGATCGCGTCCACTCCGTCGGGCTGGTAGTAGGCGGGGCGGACGCCGATCTCCTCGAAGCCCTCCGAGCGGTAGAGGGTCTGCGCGGCGGGGTTGTCGGCGCGGACCTCGAGGAAGACCTCGCGGGCGCCTCGCTCGCGGGCCGCCTCGAGGAGCGCGCGCAGCAGTCGGCGGCCGAGGCCGGTGCGGCGGACCCGGGCGACGACCGCGATCGTCTGCACGTCGCCCTCGTGGGCGCCGACGGGGCAGAGGAGCCCGGCGTAGCCGACCACCTCGCCGTCCTGCTCGGCGACCAGGTACCGGGTGTGACGGCTCCGGATCTCCTCCGCCATCATCCCGCGCGACCAGGCGTCGCCGGCGAACTCGGACTCCTCGATCGCCATGACGGCGTCGAGGTCGTCCGCCTGCGCGTCGCGGAGCATGGCCTCGCTCATGCGGTCACCCGCTTGGGGCCGGCCGACAGCGTGACGTCGGGCGAGCGGAGGTAGAGGGGCTCGTCCGCGGCACCGGGCCGACCGGCCGCGCGCAGGCGGGCGGCCACGACTCCGAGCTCGCCGGCGGAGACCGACTCGGCCTCCAGGCGCGGGAGCTCCGGATGCGGGAGGGCCGGCGGCTTGTCCAGGCCCGGGCCGGCGAGGCGGACGGGGAGTCCCTGATCGTCGAGCCCGTCGTAGGCGCTCCAGTACAGCTCGCGACGACGGGCGTCGGTGACGACGAGGAAGCCGGCGGCGCGCCCGTGCCGCAGCGCGGCGAGCGCGATCGCGTCGTGCGAGACCACGGGGAGGGTGGGGACGCCGCGGCCGAGCGCGAAAGCCCGGGCGGCGGCGATCCCGACCCGGAGGCCGGTGAAGGGGCCGGGGCCCATGCCCACGGCGACCGCCTCGATGCCCCCGGGAGCCACGTCCGCCGCCTCGAGCGCCTCCTGGATCAGCCGGCCGACCACCTCCGCGTGGCGCATGGTGTCGGTCTCGGTGCGCTCCGAGCGCACGGCGCCCGCGGAGTCGACGACGGCGACGGAGGTTCCGGAGGAGGTGTCGATCGCGAGGAGCACGCGTCCAGGGTACCCGCGGGCTCAGCTCCAGCCGGTGCCGCGGAAGCGGACGGTCCGCGGCTCGATCGGCTCCTCGCCCTCCTCGGCGTCGGAGCCGGCGGTCGGCCGCTCGATGACCACGTCGAGCCAGGACTCCGCGACGCCGTCCAGCATCCCGGCCCCCCACTCCACGACGATCACCGAGCGCGCCGGATCGAGGTCGAGGTCGTCGAGCTCGACCGGCGAGCCCACGCGGTAGGCGTCGACGTGCACGAGCGGCGGCCCGTCGTGCAGCGGCGGATGCGTCCGCGCGATCACGAAGGTGGGGCTCGTCACGGGACCCCGCACGTCGAGGCCCTCGCCGAGCCCGCGCGTGAAGGTCGTCTTGCCCGCGCCGAGCGGCCCGGTCAGCACCAGCAGGTCGCCGGCGCGCAGCACTCGGCCGAGCTCGCGGCCGAGCTCCGCCATGGCCTCCGGATCGGCGACCTCGACGACACGGTCCGCGAACCAGGAGCGCTCAGGCACGGCCGTCCGCCGCGCTCAGCAGCCGCCGCTTAACCCGCGGCCCGAGCCGGGTGACCAGCTCGTAGTTGATGGTGCCGCACCACCGCGCCCACTCGTCTACCGAGGGGACGCCGGTCGTCGGGTCGCCCCAGAGCGTCACCGGGTCGCCCGTCGCGACGCTCGCATCCCCCACGTCGACGACGAACTGGTCCATCGCGACCCGCCCGGCGATCCGGTGGCGGCGGCCGCCGATCGAGACCTCCGCGACGCCGGAGGCGCTCCGCGGGATGCCGTCCGCGTAGCCGAACGGCACGAGCGCGAGGGTCGTCCCGCCCTCGGCCCGCCAGGTGTAGTCGTAGCTCACGCCGGTCCCGTGGGGCACCCGGCGGACGCCGGCGACGCGGCCCTGCAGCGTCATCGCCGGGACGAGCCCGAGCTGGAGCGAGGTCTCGTCCTCGAACGGCGAGAGTCCGTAGAGGGCGATGCCGCTGCGCACCATGTCGAGGCGGGCCTCCGGGAGGCGCAGCGCCGCCGCCGTCGCCGCGAGGTGCAGGACCGGCGCCTGCACCCCGTGCGCCGCCAGCACGGCCTCGGCGCGGCGGAGGAGCGCGAGCTGGGCGAGGTCGTCCTCGCGCGAGGTGTTGGACAGGTGCGAGAACAGCCCGGTGAGGTGGACGGTGCCGCGAGCGCTGTGACGGGCGAGCGCCTCCGCCAGGTGCGGCCACTCCTCCTCCGCGGCGCCGTTGCGACTGAGGCCCGTGTCGACCTTGAGCTGCACGGCCGCGCGCACGCCGCGGTCCTCCGCCGACTGCGCGAGCGTGTCGAGCTGGTCGACGGAGGAGACGGCGACGTCGATCGAGTGCTCGAGCGCCGCGTCGAAGTCCTCGCCGGGGTCGTGCAGCCAGCAGAGGATCGGAGCGACGACGCCTGCCTCGCGCAGGGCCACGGCCTCCCGCAGCTCCGCGGTGCCGAGGGCGTCCGCGCCGCCGTCGAGCGCCGCCTGCGCCGCGGCCAGGGCGCCGTGCCCGTAGCCGTTGGCCTTGACGACGGCCATGAGCCGTCGGGCACCGGTGAGCTCGCGCAGACGCGCGGCGTTCGCCGCCATCGCGTCGACGTCGATCACCGCCTCTCGGTACGACGCGGGGACGCTCACGACTCGGCCACCACGAACGCGCAGGCCACGCCCGCGTCGTGCGTCATCGAGAGGTGCACGCGCGTGATCCCGCGCGCCTCCGCGGCCGCCCGGGCCGGGCCGTGCAGCGCGAAGGACGGATTCCCGTGCTCGTCCCGCTCGACGACCATGTCGTGCCAGCGGGCGCCCACGGAGTCGCCGAGCGCCTTGATCAGCGCCTCCTTGGCGGCGAAGCGGCCCGCCAGCGAGGCGACGGGGAGCGAGCGTTCGCTCTCGGCGAACAGCCGGTCGCGGAGCCGGGGCGTGCGCGTCAGCGAGCGCTCGAAGCGCGCGAGGTCCACGACGTCCACCCCGATCCCCACGATCACGGCTCGATCACTCGACCGTGACCGACTTGGCGAGATTGCGCGGCTGGTCGACGTCGAGGCCCTTGGCGGCGGCGAGCTCCATCGCGAACATCTGCAGCGGGGTGACGGCGAGCAGCGGCTCGAACAGCGGGTCGGCGAGCGGGATCGGCACGACCTCGTCGGCGATCTGGATCGCGGCCGTGTCGCCCTGCTCCGCGATCGCGATGACGCGGGCGCCGCGGGCCTTGATCTCCTGGATGTTCGAGATCACCTTGCGTTGCAGCTCGTACGACTCGCTCGGGCTCGGCACGATCACGAAGACGACCTGGCCAGGCTCGATCAGTGCGATCGGGCCGTGCTTGAGCTCGCCCGCCGCGAAGCCCTCGGCGTGGATGTAGGCGAGCTCCTTGAGCTTCAGCGCGCCCTCGAGCGCCACCGGGTAGCCGACGTGGCGGCCGAGGAACAGCACCGCACGGGTATCGGCCATCCAGCCGGCCAGCTGGGCGATGTCGTCGGAGGCGTCGAGCACGCGGGAGAGCTTCTCCGGGATCGCGGCGAGCTGAGCCGCCTGCGAGGCGACGAGCTCGGTGGAGGCGGCACCGCGCACCGCGGCCAGGTGCAGCCCGAAGAGGTAGAGCGCCGCGATCTGGGCGACGAAGGCCTTGGTCGAGGCGACCGCCACCTCCGGGCCCGCGTGCGTGTAGAGCACGGCGTCCGACTCGCGCGGGATCGTCGCGCCCTGGGTGTTGCAGACCGAGAGCGTCTTGGCGCCGTGCTCGCGGGCGTACTTGACCGCCATCAGCGTGTCCATCGTCTCGCCGGACTGGCTGATCGAGACGACGAGGGTGCGCGGGGTGAGCACCGGGTCGCGGTAGCGGAACTCGTGGCTGAGCTCGACCTCGACGGGGACGCGCGCCCACTTCTCGATCGCGTACTTGGCGACCATGCCCGAGTAGGCGGCCGTGCCGCAGGCGATGATCGTGATGCGGTCGATCTCCGTCAGCACCGGGCCGAGCGCGTCGAGCTCCGGCAGCGTGATCGCGCCCTCGTGGATGCGGCCGCGGAGCGTGTTCGCGACGGCCTCGGGGCCCTCGGTGATCTCCTTGGCCATGAAGCTCGACCAGCCGCCCTTCTCGGACGCCGACGCGTCCCAGGCGATCTCGAACGGCTCGGTCTCGACGGGGTTGCCGAAGAAGTCGGTCACCGTGACGAGCTCCGGGGTGATCGTGACGATCTGGTCCTGGCCGATGGCGACCGCGCGGCGGGTGAACTCGACGAACGCCGCGACGTCGGAGCCGAGGAAGTTCTCCCCGTCGCCCAGGCCGATCACGAGCGGCGAGTTGCGGCGCGCGCCGACGACCACGCCGGGCTGGTCCTGGTGCAGGGCGAGCAGGGTGAACGCGCCCTCGAGGTGCGCGACGACGGCCTGGAAGGCGAGCACGAGGTCGCCGGTGCGGCGGTACTCGCGGGCGATCAGGTGCGCGGCGACCTCGGTGTCGGTCTCGCTCTCGAAGACGGCGCCCTCGGCGAGCAGCTGCTCCTTGAGCGGCTGGAAGTTCTCGATGATGCCGTTGTGGATGACGGCGAGCCTGCCCTCGTCCGCGAGGTGGGGGTGGGCGTTGCGGTCGGTCGGGCCGCCGTGCGTCGCCCAGCGGGTGTGGCCGATGCCCGTGGTGCCCTCGGCCAGCGGGTGCGCTTCGAGGTCGTCGACGAGGACGCTGAGCTTGCCCGAGCGCTTGCGGCTGTCGAGCTGCCCGTCGGCGTCGATCACGGCCACGCCGGCCGAGTCGTAGCCGCGGTACTCCAGACGCTTCAGGCCCCCGAGCAGCACGGCCAGGCTGTCGCGCTCACCGACGTATCCAACGATTCCACACATGCGCTCGATTCTAAGCGGCGCGGAGGCGCCTCCCGCGGCGTCGGGCACCCGGCGGGGCGGACGCTAGGATCGGTCCCCATGCCGTCGTCTCCTCGCGATCCCGCGCGCGACGCGCACCCCTCCCCCTTCGTCGAGATCGTCCGCTCCGACTGGGCCGAGCTCGCCCGCACCACGGAGCTGCCGCTGTCGGAGACCGAGGTCGTGCAGCTGCGGGGGCTGGGCGACCGGCTGAGCCTCACCGAGGTCGCGGAGGTCTACCTGCCGCTCTCGCGCCTGCTGAGCCTGTACGCCGGTGGCGCGCGGCACCTGCACCGCGCGACGAGCACGTTCCTCGGGGAGCGCGCGCAGCCGACTCCGTTCGTGATCGGCGTCGCGGGGTCGGTCGCGGTGGGCAAGTCGACGATCGCGCGCCTGCTGCGGGAGCTGCTCGCCCGCTGGGAGGACACGCCCCGCGTCGAGCTGGTGACCACCGACGGCTTCCTGCTGCCCAACCGCGAGCTGGAGCGCCGCGGTCTGATGAGCCGCAAGGGCTTCCCCGAGTCGTACGACCGGCGGGCGCTGCTGCGCTTCGTCTCGGAGGTGAAGGGCGGGGCCGCGGAGGTGCGCGCGCCGTTCTACTCGCACCTCTCCTACGACATCGTCCCCGACGCCGAGATCGTCGTGCGGCGGCCGGACGTGCTGATCGTCGAGGGCCTGAACGTGCTGCAGCCGCCGGTGCCCGGTCACGGCCTGGCGGTGAGCGACCTGTTCGACTTCACCGTCTACGTCGACGCCCGGACCAGCGACATCGCGCGCTGGTACGAGGAGCGCTTCCTCACCCTGCAGCAGGGCGCGTTCGCGAATCCGAACTCCTACTTCCACCGCTACGCGGCGCTCAGTCCGGACGAGGCCCGTGAGCGCGCGCGGAGCATCTGGGCCGCGATCAACGAGCCGAACCTGCTGCAGAACGTGCGCCCCACCCGCTCCCGCGCGAGCCTGGTCCTCCGCAAGCAGGCCGATCACACGGTCTCCTCGGTCCTCCTCCGCAAGATCTGACCGCGCCCCCGGTCGCTGTTCGCCGCCGCGCGCACCGCGCAGCCACCGACCTCGAACCCCTTCACCGCACGATCGGCGCAGGCTCGCCACCACCCACGAGCCGTCAGCGTGAATCGCGTGCCAAGCGATTCACGCGCGGCGAACGCGACCCGCTCCACCCGCGCAACCACCTCGCGAAGCCGATCGCGAGGGGCCGCGCAAGGAGCGGCCCCGCAACGAACACCGCCGCGTGCCAAGCGATTCCCACGCGGCGAACGCGCCCCGCTCCACCCATCGTGACCACCTCGCCAAGCCGACCGCGAGGAGCCGCGCAGGGAGCGGCCCAACCCACGAGCCGTCGTGGGAATCGCGTGCCAAGCGATTCACCCGCGGCGAACGCGCCCCGCTCCACCCATCGCAACCACCTCGCGAAGCCGACCGCGAGGGGCCGCGCAGGGAGCGGCCCCTCAACGAACACCGCCGTCGTGGGAATCGCGTGCCAAGCGATTCACCCGCGGCGAACGCGCCCCGCTCCAGCCATCGCAACCACCTCGCGAAGCCGACCGCGAAGGGCCGCGCAGGGAGCGGCCCCCGTAACGAACACCGCCGTCGTGGGAATCGCGTGCCAAGCGATTCACCCGCGGCGAACGCGCCCCGCTCCACCCATCGCAACCACCTCGCGAAGCCGACCGCGAAGGGCCGCGCAGGGAGCGGCCCCGCAACGAACACAGCCGCGTGCCAAGCGATTCACCTGCGGCGAACGCACCCCGCTCCACCCATCGCGACCACCTCTCCAGGCCGACCGCGAGGAGCCGCGCAGGGAGCGGCTCCTTAAGAGCGCAGCCGCTCGAGCACGACCGCGGCGAGCGATTCGGCGAGGCGGTCGGCCGTCTCCTGCGTCTTCGCCTCGACCATGACGCGCACCATCGGCTCGGTGCCGGAGGGGCGCAGGAGCACGCGGCCGTCGCTGCCGAGCTCGGCGGTGGCGTCGGCGACGGCGGAGGCGATGACCTCGTCGTCGCGGACGCCCTCGCGGTCGACGCCGCGCACGTTGAGGAGGGTCTGCGGGAAGACGGACATGACTGCGGCCAGGTCGGCGATCGTGCGTCCGGTCCGGGCCATCTCGGCCGCGAGCTGGAGGCCGGTGAGCACCCCGTCGCCGGTGGTGGCGTAGCGGCTCATGATGACGTGGCCGGACTGCTCCCCGCCGAGCGAGTAGCCGCCGTCGTTCATCGCCTCGAGGACGTAGCGGTCGCCGACCGCGGTCTCGATGACGCGGATGCCGGCGGCGCGCATGGCGAGCTTGAGGCCGAGGTTGCTCATGACGGTGGCCACGAGGACGTCGTCGCGCAGGGCGCCGCGGCGGGCCATGGCTGTCGCGAGGATCGCCATGATCTGGTCGCCGTCGACGATGCGGCCCTCGGCGTCCACTGCGAGGCAGCGGTCGGCGTCGCCGTCGTGGGCGATGCCGATGTCGGCGCCGGCCGCGCGGACGGCGTCGGCGACGTTGTCGAGGTGGGTGGAGCCCACTCCGTCGTTGATGTTGAGGCCGTCGGGGTCGTTGCCGATGACGGTGACGGTCGCTCCGGCGTCGGTGAACACTTGGGGCGAGATGCCGGCGGCGGCGCCGTGCGCGCAGTCGATGACCACGTGCAGGCCGTCGAGACGGGTGCCCTCGAGGGATCCGAGCAGGTGGAGGACGTAACGGTCCTCCGCGTCGGAGAAGCGGGTGATGCGGCCGACGTCGGCTCCGGTCGGCGTGAGCGGGGGGACTCCGAGGGCCGCTTCGATGCGGTTCTCGAGCTCGTCCGGGAGTTTGCGTCCGCCTGCGGCGAAGAACTTGATGCCGTTGTCGGCGGCGGGGTTGTGCGAGGCCGAGATCATCACGCCGAAGTCGGCGTTCTCGTCGGCGATGAGGTAGGCGGTGGCGGGCGTCGGGATGACGCCGGCGTCGAGCACGTCGACTCCAGCGCTCGCGAGACCCGCCGCGACCGCGGCTCCGATGAACTGCCCGGAGATGCGGGGGTCGCGGGCGAGCACGGCGACGGGCCGACGGCCCTCGGCCCTGGCGGCCGCTCCGAGTACACGGGCGGCCGCCTGGGCGAGGCCGAGAGCCAGGTCGGCCGTGACATCGCGATTAGCGAGGCCACGGACGCCGTCTGTTCCGAACAGGCGCGGCATGGTGCGCAGTCCCTTCTCGAGCTGCTGGTCGTGCGGCCGTCAGGCCGCGTCGACTAGCGCTTCGAGAACTGGGACGCCTTGCGGGCCTTCTTGAGACCGGCCTTCTTGCGCTCGATGACGCGGGCGTCGCGGGTCAGGAAGCCCGCCTTCTTCAGGATCGCGCGGTTGTTCTCGCGGTCGATCTCGTTGAGGGCACGGGCGATGGCGAGGCGCAGCGCGCCGGCCTGGCCGGAGGGGCCGCCGCCGGTGATCTTGGCGACCACGTCGTAGGAGCCGATCAGGTCGAGCACCTTGAAGGGGTCGGTGATCAGCTGCTGGTGCAGCTTGTTGGGGAAGTACTCCGCGAACTCGCGGGCGTTGACGGTCATGCCGCCGTTGCCGGGGACGAGGCGCACGCGGGCGATGGCCTGCTTGCGTCGGCCCACGGCTGCGCCGGAGACGTTGAGGACGGCGCGGGGCGTCGTGGACGCCTCGGTGGCCGGGCTTTCGGTGGAGTAGCTCTCGGGAGCCACGTCGATCTGGTCTGCGATCTTCGCCACGGTGTAGGTGATCCTTTGTCTTCGAAGTCTGGGATGTCGGGGAGGGCCGGAGCCTACTGGGCGACCTGGGTGAAGGCGTACGCCTGCGGCTGCTGGGCCGCGTGGGGGTGCTCGGATCCCGTGTAGACCTTCAGCTTGCGCAGCTGGGCGCGGCCGAGGGAGTTCTTGGGGAGCATGCCGCGGATGGCCTTCTCGACGGCGCGGACCGGGTTCTTCTCGAGGAGCTCGGCGTACGTGGTGGCCGAGAGGCCGCCCGGGTAGCCGGAGTGGCGGTAGGCCTTCTTCTGGAGGAGCTTCTGGCCGGTGAGGGCGACCTTCTCCGCGTTGACGATGATGACGAAGTCGCCCATGTCCATGTGCGGCGCGAAGGTGGCCTTGTGCTTGCCGCGCAGGAGCGCCGCGGCGTGGGTGGCGAGACGGCCGAGCACGACGTCGGACGCGTCGATGACGATCCAGTCGTGCTGGACGTCAGCCGGCTTCGGAGAAAAAGTGCGAGTCACGTGAGTGCTGCTTTCTGGTCGGAGTGAGGTGTTCGTGGATCCCGCTCCGTGGCCGTTCGACCCGCGAGGGGCCGAACCGATCCGGTGGAGGGCTCAACTTCGGGCGCTCGGCACACGGCCGAAAACACCAAGGGTCGACATTACAGCAAAGCCCCCGTGCGGCCAAGCACGGATCGTGGCGGCAGGGGCTCCGGCGGCGGGAGGTGCGACCCGAGCCGCCACGGGTCGCGGGGCGCGGGCGCGCGCCCTCGCCTCACTCCGAGTCCTCCGGGTCCGGCCCCTCGGTCCGCACGGTGCGCTTCGCGCGGGTGAGCAGGGCCCGCTCGGCGAGCGCGTCGTCCTCGGGGTAGTCGACCTCGCGGAGGATGAGGCCGCGGGCCGGCATCACCGCGAACGCGTTGGTCCGTCTGGCGGCGTCCCGGAGCAGCGGGACCGCCCCCGCCTCGAGCTTCCCGGCGCCGACCGCGACGCACGCCCCCACGAGGGCCCGCACCATGCTGTGGCAGAAGGCGTCCGCGCGCAGGTGGGCGTGCAGGACTCCGTCGGCGTCTCGCTCCCAGGTGAAGTCGAGCAGGCTCCGGATGGTGGTGGCCCCTACGCGGGCACGGCAGAACGACGCGTAGTCGTGCAGGCCCAGGAGCGAGCGGGCCGCGGCCGACATCGCGTCGAGGTCGAGGGAGTCGGTGATCCAGGTGGTGTACGTGCGGTCGAGCGGGTGGCGCATCGAGGAGGCGTCGGCCAGCCGGTACTCGTACCGCCGCCAGCGCGCCGAGAACCGCGCGTCGAACCCCTCCGGCGCCTCCGTCACCCGGTGCACCGAGACGTCGGTGTACTGCCCGAGGATCCCGCGGAGCCGCCGCTCCAGGATCGACGCGGGCGGGAACGGCTCCTCCCCCGGTCGGCGCCGGCCGGTGCTGATGCGGCCCCACTGCTCGGGGGTGAGGTCGACGTGGGCGACCTGGGCGCTGGCGTGCACGCCGACGTCGGTGCGCCCGGCGACCGTCACGGTCGGGTGCTGCTCGGAGCGCAGCACCAGGGCGAGCGACTCCTCGAGCACCCCCTGCACGGTGCGGAGGCCGGGCTGCTTGGCCCACCCGGAGAAGTGCGAGCCGTCGTAGGCCAGGTCGAGGCGGACGCGGTGGAGCATCAGACGAGTCTAGAGCGCGCCGTGGTCGCGGCTCAGGCGACCGCGAGCGGGACGTCGACGGCCGCCAGGGCCGAGACCGCCTAGCCGACCAGCGTCGACTGCTCGCCGACCGAGGAGACGATCCGCGCCTCCCAGCCGCCTGCGAGCACGGCCAGCTCGGAGGGAGCGGAGGCGATGCCCTGCACCTACTAGGCGGCCGTGCCCAGCGAGACCGGCACGGCGCCGAGCGCCTCGCCCGCACCGGTGAAGGTCTCGACGAGGGGCCCGCGGTGCAGCGTCAGCACGACGACCGGGTCGCCGCCGTCGACGGCGTAGGAGCACGTGTCTCCCGCGGCGGTGATCGACACGGTGCCCGCCGTCGAGCCGGCCTCCTGCTCGACCAGGGAGGCGGGGAGAGCGGTCGCGCAGTCCACGCCCTCGCTCGACGGCACGGAGGGCACGGAGGACACGGTCGGTGCGGCCGACGGCACGGGGGTCGTGCTCGCGAGACCCGCCGACTCCGGCACGTCGATCACCTCGCCGGAGGCGCAGCCGCTCACTCCGCCCGCGAGTGCCAGGGCGAGGAGCGCCGCAGCGGCCGAGGAGCGCAGTCGCACAGGAGTCCTCCGAGGATCGTCGGGGCGGACCCCGGGAGCGCCGGTCGTGACGCGGCCGCACCCGACGAGCGCAGCCGTGCCATCGTAAGCGACGATTCGCGCCACTCGGCCCCGTGGAACGACGAGAGCCCCCCGCCCCGGAGGGGACGGAGGGCTCTCGGCAGAGGGGGCGTGACTACTTGGTCGCGCCGGTCTCCTCGACAGGAGCGTCCTGCGCGGCGTCCTCGACGGGAGCGTCCTGCACGGGCGCCTCCTCGACGGGGGTCTCCTCGGCAGTTGTCTCCTCGGCGGGGGCCTCGTCCACCGGAGCGGACACGGGCGCCGTGGCGGTGCGCGACTTCTTCGCCTTGGGCGTGACGGGCTCGAGGACGAGCTCGATCACGGCCATGGGCGCGTTGTCTCCCTTGCGGGGGCCGATCTTGGTGATGCGGGTGTAGCCGCCCTCGCGCTCGGCGACGAGCGGAGCGATCTCGGTGAAGAGCTCGTGGACGACCGACTTGTCGCCGATCGTCGCGAGGACGCGACGGCGGGCGTGCAGGTCGCCGCGCTTGGCGAAGGTCACCAGGCGCTCGGCGAGCGGACGAAGGCGCTTGGCCTTGGTCTCGGTCGTCTTGATGCTCTTGTGCGTGAACAGGGCCGCGGCCAGGTTCGCCAGCAGCAGGCGCTCGTGTGCGGGTCCGCCTCCGAGGCGGGGGCCCTTGGTGGGCTTGGGCATGGGTTTACTCCAGTACTAAAGGGGTGTCAGCAGGTCGGACGCGAGGAGCCGGGGCTCCGGAGCGGAGGACCTAGATGCTCTCGTCGTCGTAGCTGTAGAAGTGGGCGCCGTCGAACCCGGGGACCGAGTCCTTGAGCGACAGGCCGAGCTCCGTCAGCTTCTCCTTGACCTCATCCACCGACTTCTGACCGAAGTTGCGGATGTTCATGAGCTGCGTCTCCGAGAGGGCGACGAGCTCATTGACGTTGTTGATGCCCTCGCGCTTGAGGCAGTTGTAGCTGCGCACCGAGAGGTCGAGGTCCTCGATGGGCATGGACAGCTCGGTCGAGAGGACCGCGTCGACCGGCGCGGGGCCGATCTCGATGCCCTCGGCCGCGTTGTTCAGCTCGCGGGCGAGACCGAACAGCTCGGTCAGCGTGCGTCCGGCGGAGGCGATGGCGTCGCGCGGCGAGATCGCGGCCTTCGTCTCCACGTCCACGACCAGGCGGTCGAAGTCGGTGCGCTCGCCGGCACGGGTGGCCTCGACGCGGTAGGTGACCTTCAGCACGGGCGAGTAGATCGAGTCGACCGGGATCTGGCCGGCCTCGGAGAACTCGCTGCGGTTCTGGGTCGCCGAGACGTAGCCGCGGCCGCGCTCGATCGTGAGCTCGAGCTCGAACTTCGCCTTGTCGTTCAGCGTGGCGATGACGAGCTCCGGGTTGTGGATCTCGACACCGGCCGGAGCCGAGATGTCCGCGGCGGTGACCTGGCCGGCTCCCTGCTTGCGCAGGTAGGCGGTGATCGGCTCGTCGTGCTCGGAGGAGACGACGAGTCCCTTGATGTTCAGGATGATCTCGGTGACGTCCTCGCGGACGCCCGGGACGGTCGTGAACTCGTGCAGGACTCCGTCGATCCGGATGCTGGTGACAGCGGCGCCGGGGATGGAGGACAGCAGGGTGCGACGCAGCGAGTTGCCGAGCGTGTAGCCGAAGCCGGGCTCGAGGGGCTCGATGACGAAGCGGGAACGGAACTCCGAGATGTTCTCCTCGGTGAGCGTCGGACGCTGTGCGATAAGCACTGATGATTCCTTTCGATCACGTGTCCGCTATATGACACGTGCGTTTGCGAGGTGTGGAGTTGTGAAAGAAATGCGCGATCCGTCAGCCGGCCGCACTCCCCGCCCGGAGGCGGTTCGTGCGGCCGGCCGACGGCTGCGAGTGCTGCTTAGACGCGACGACGCTTGGGCGGGCGGCAGCCGTTGTGCGCCTGCGGGGTGACGTCGTTGATCGAGCCGACCTCGAGGCCTGCGGCCTGGAGCGAGCGGATCGCGGTCTCACGACCCGAGCCGGGGCCCTTCACGAAGACGTCCACCTTCTTCATGCCGTGCTCCTGAGCCTGGCGCGCGGCCGACTCGGCGGCGAGCTGGGCGGCGAACGGCGTCGACTTGCGCGAGCCCTTGAAGCCGACTCCACCGGACGAGGCCCAGCTGATGACGGCCCCGGAGGGGTCGGTGATCGAGACGATGGTGTTGTTGAACGTCGACTTGATGTGGGCCTGGCCCACAGCGATGTTCTTCTTCTCCTTGCGGCGCGGCTTGCGCGCGGCCGACTTGGGGGTAGCCAATTCTGTATCTCCTCTAGGTCCGTGTCGCCCGCGTTACTTGCGGCCGGCCTTCTTCTTGCCGGCGACGGTGCGCTTGGGTCCCTTGCGGGTGCGCGCGTTCGTCTTGGTGCGCTGTCCACGGACCGGGAGGCCGCGACGGTGGCGGAGGCCCTCGTACGAGCCGATCTCGACCTTGCGGCGGATGTCGGCGGCGACCTCGCGGCGGAGGTCGCCCTCCACCTTGTAGTTGCCCTCGATGTAGTCGCGGAGCGAGACGAGCTGGTCGTCGCTGAGGTCCTTGACGCGGATGTTGCCGTCGATCCCGGTGTCGCTCAGGGTCTTGAGCGCGCGAGTGCGGCCGACACCGTAGATGTAGGTCAGTGCGACCTCCACGCGCTTCTCGCGCGGGATGTCTACTCCTGCCAGACGTGCCATTGTGGCTTCTCCTGTGAGTGAGTGGAGGTGTGAAGCAGCACCGGTGCCTCGGCCTCCGACCGAAGGTGTCCTCGCCGTCCACCCCGGGGTCGCCGGGGTGCTGCGCGATTTCTGGTGCTGCGGGTGTGTTCAGTTGTGCAGTAGAGGCGGCACGCCGCCCCTGCGCTCCCTCGCGGAAGCAGCGGGACTAGCCCTGGCGCTGCTTGTGGCGGGGGTTGCTGCTGCAGATGACCATCACGTTGCCGTGGCGGCGGATGATCTTGCAGTGGTCGCAGATGCGCTTGACGCTGGGGTTGACCTTCATTGTTCTTGTCCTTGTTTTCGCTGGCGTCGTGCTCCCGGCGGATGCCGGGGCCGTTCCTTACAGGACACGCACGTCGCGAACGTCAGCGGAGCGAACGCCTACTTGTAGCGGTAGACGATCCGGCCGCGGGTCAGGTCGTAGGGGCTCAGCTCCACGATCACCCGGTCCTCGGGGAGGATCCGGATGTAGTGCTGACGCATCTTGCCCGAGATATGGGCGAGAACTTTGTGTCCGTTGGTCAGCTCCACGCGGAACATCGCGTTGGGGAGCGCCTCGACAACCGCACCTTCGATTTCGATGACACCGTCTTTTTTGGCCATAGCCTCACTGTCGTTCGGAAGTAGTGTGTGTACTGGTCGTGCGAATGTTTCCGCGACGAGCCACCACCGGGCGAGAGCCCGGATCGGGGTTCGCGGGCATGCCGGAGCACGCGCAAAACACCAAGGGTCGATGCTACGCGAATCGCGGCCGTTCCGCCACCTCGGGCGTGTCGCCCCCTCCTCCGCCTCCGCGCCCGACGCGCGCCCCCTGCCGGGCCCCGCGTCCGCCGCCGCCTAGGCTGGCTCCGTCGAGCCGGAGGGAGAGCACATGGCGCGCACGACGAGGTCCGCGACCGCGAGGCGGAGCTGGTACTCGCACCCGGTGGTGACGATCCTGGCGGCCATCGCGGTCATCGCCCTGGTGCAGACCTTCTTCGTGAAGGTGTACACGGTGCCGACCGGCTCGATGGAGAACACCCTCCAGGGCGGCGGGTTCTTCGGCGACCGCATCCTGGTCGACCGCACCCTCGCCCTCCAGGGCGGGCCGGAGGAGGGGCAGATCGTCGTCTTCTCGCGCGACGCCGACTGGGGCGCGAGCGACGAGGCCGGCAGCCCCCTCTCCGAGATCGTGAAGACCTTCGGCGACGTCACCAGCATCGGCCCCTCGCACGAGGAGTTCCTCGTCAAGAGGCTGATCGCCGAGGGGGGCCACACCGTCTCCTGCTGCGACGCCGAGGGGCACGTGCTGGTCGACGGGAAGCCGCTGGACGAGTCCTACGTGTTCGAGGACTTCCCCTTCACCGCCGGGACCCTCGACTGCACGACGAGCCCCGCGTCCCTCCGCTGCTTCGACGAGTACACCGTCCCCGAGGGCTCCCTCTTCGTCCTGGGCGACCACCGGTCGAACTCCAACGACTCGCTCGGCGAGTGCCGCGGCGCCGGCGGGCCGATCGACACGTGCGTGAAGACCGTGCCGATCGACAGGGTCACCGGACGCGTCTTCGCCGTGGCCTGGCCGCTCACCCGCTGGCGGCTGTTCTAGCGCTCCACCCGAGCCGCCGCAGACGACGAGGTCCCCCGCCGGAAGCAGGGGACCTCGTCGTCGTTCACCGCCGTGCGGCCACGGGACTAGCCGCGGACGACCGCCACGACCCGGTCGAAGAGCGGGTGCTCGGGCGTGAGGCCGGTGATCTCCGCCACGAACTCCTCCGGGCTGAGCGCGGTCAGCTTCTCGTGGAGCTCCACGCTCTGGGGGTCCTCGGGCACGTCGAAGCGGAGCGCGGCGCCGATCGCGGCGAGCAGTCCCTCCGGCGTGCGCCCGCGCTCGGCGAGCTCGGCCGCCGGTCCGATGAAGCGCTCGTGCCGCGACAGCTTCCGCAGCGGCTGGCGTCCCACCCGGTCGACCGTGTCGGTCAGGTACGGATTCGCGAAGCGCTTCAGCGTCTTCTCGAGGTAGGCCTGCTGCTCCTCGTCGCTGAAGCCGTGCTTGGCCACGATGAGCGCCTTGGTGTCCTCGAGCGCGGCCTTGACCGCGTCGTGCACCTCGGGCATCGCCAGCGCGTCGGAGAGCTTGTGCGCTCCGGCCGCGAAGCCGGTGTAGGCGGCCGTCGCGTGGCCGGTGTTCACCGTGAAGAGCTTCCGCTCGATGAAGGGCTCGAGGTCGTCGACCCAGGTCGCGCCCGGGATCTCCGGCTCGGCGCCCTCGAACGGAGTGCGGTCGACGACCCACTCGAAGAAGCTCTCCACTGTCACGTCCAGGCCCTGGCCCGGGTCCTGGTTCGGGACGATGCGGTCCACCGCGGTGTCGGCGAAGACGGCGCGGGTGCGCAGGCGCTCCCACTCGTCCGCGCCGAGGTTCGCGGCGACCTCGGTCTGCAGGAGGCGCGTGGCGTTGATCGCGTTCTCGCAGGCCATGACCGCCAGCCGCGGCGCCGACTCGTCGCGGGCGGCGAGGCCCTTCGCGATCACGGGGGCGACGAAGCGCAGGATGTTCGGGCCGACGGCCGTGGTGACGATGTCGGCGGCGGCGATCTCGCGGACGAGAGCCTCCTCGTCGGCGGCCGAGTCGATCGCCCGGAAGCGGTCGACGACGTGCGTGGCCGCCTCCTCCCCCACCTCGTGCACCTCGTAGCTGTCGGCAGCGCCGAGGCGGCCGATCAGCTCGGAGTTGACGTCGGCGAAGACGAGCTCGTAGCCGGCGCCGTGCAGGATCAGGCCGACGAAGCCGCGGCCGATGTTGCCGGCGCCGAAGTGGACGGCGGTGGGCATCAGGAGTTGACCTCGCCCAGCAGACTGTAGAGCGACTGCGCGTCCGGGGCGTCGAGGAGCTTCTGCACCTCGTCCTCCTCCGAGAAGATGATCGCGATCTTGGAGAGGATCTCGAGGTGCTCGTTGTCGACGCCGGCGATGCCGACGACGAAGCGCACCTCGTTGCCGTCCCAGTCGATCGGCTGCGCATAGCGCACGAACGAGAGGGCGGAGGAGCGGATCTCGTCCTTCGCGTCGTTGGTGCCGTGCGGGATGGCGAGCAGGTTGCCCATGTAGGTCGAGACGGTCGCCTCGCGGGCGAGCATGGCCTC
The DNA here is from genome assembly GCF_002932195.1 of Rathayibacter sp. AY1C4. NCBI lineage: Bacteria > Bacillati > Actinomycetota > Actinomycetes > Micrococcales > Microbacteriaceae > Rathayibacter > Rathayibacter sp. AY1C4. The sequence continues at coordinate 60,296 of NZ_PSWE01000020.1, forward strand.
GTAGTAGGCGGGGGTGACCGCGCCGACGCCGACCAGCATGTCGGCGGCCTCCTTGATGGCGGCCTCCTTCGTGGTGGCGGTGCCGGAGGCGTCGATCTGTCCGATGGTGAGCACGTCGCTCATGGGGTGCGTCCTTCCGTGGAGGTGCTGACAGCGAGGGAACCCGCAGGGGCGAGCGGAGCGTGTCCGCCCTGTCGCACCCTACGGGTTCCCTCCGAATGGTTGGCGTACTACTTGCGGTGCTGCTCCGCGACCAGCGAGACGACCTCGTCGTACTTCGGGCTGTTCATGAAGTTGTCCACGGAGACGTGGATCGCGCCCGGGGTGCGCTGGCGGGCGCGCTCCGTGAGCTCGGCCTGGGTGATGACCAGGTCCACGTCGTCCTCGAGAGCGGCGATCGCCTTGTTGGTGACCGTGACGTCCTCGAAGCCCGCCTTCTTCATCTTGTTCCGCAGCACCGAGGCGCCCATCGCGGACGAGCCCATGCCGGCGTCGCAGGCGAAGACGATGTTCCGGACCTGGGTCGCGGTGGCCGTGGCCCCCGCGGTCGAGGCGCCGGCCGAGTCCTGCGGAGCGTTGGCGCCGCGGGCGTTGATGAGCGAGCCGACGGCGCTCTCCTTGCCCTTGTTCGCCTCGTTGGCGGCGACGGCGGCGGCGAGCTTGTCGTCGCCCTCCTGCTCCGCGGCCAGGTCGCGCTTGCGGCCGGACCGGATGATGACCGAGGCCACCAGGAACGACACGGCGGTCGCGAGGATCACCGAGAGGATGACGCCGAGGAAGCTGTCGTTCGCGGTCTGCAGGAGCACCGCGATGATCGAGCCGGGCGAGGCGGGGGCGCGGAGGCCGGAGTTGAACGCGACGTTCGTCGCGACACCGGTCGCACCGCCGAGGATGACGGCCGCGAGCAGCGCCGGCTTCATCAGCACGTACGGGAAGTAGATCTCGTGGATGCCGCCGATGAAGTGGATGATCGCCGCGCCGGGAGCGGAGGCGCGGGCCGCGCCGACGCCGAAGAACGCGAAGGCCAGGAGCACGCCCATGCCGGGGCCGGGGTTGGCCTCGAGGAGGAAGAGGTAGGACTTGCCCGCCTCCTCCGCCTGCTGGACGCCCAGCGGCGTGAGGATGCCGTGGTTGATGGCGTTGTTCAGGAAGAGGATCTTCGCCGGCTCGATGAAGAGCGAGGTCAGCGGGAGCAGGCCCGCGTTGACCAGGAACTCCACGCCCGCACCGAGGGCGGTCGAGAGGCCGACCACGAGCGGCGCGACGCCCGCGAAGGCGAGGAGCGCGAGGAGGAGGCCGAGGATTCCGGCGGAGAAGTTGTTGACCAGCATCTCGAAGCCGGGCTTGATCTTGCCGTCCCAGATCGAGTCGACCTTCTTCATGAGCCACGCCGACAGCGGGCCCATGATCATGGCGCCGATGAACATCGGGATGCCGGCGCCGACGATGACGCCCATGGTCGCGATGGTGCCGACCACGCCTCCGCGGGCGCCGTAGACCATGCGGCCGCCGGTGTTCGCGATGAGGAGCGGGAGGAGGTAGGTGATCATCGGGGCGACGAGGCCGGTATTGACGACGTCGGGATCCGTGCTCCAGCCGCCGAACTGCTGGACCCAGGTGGCGTCGATGCCGAGGAGCGGGAGCCATCCGGTCTGGATGAAGAGGGCCGTGATGAAGCCCCAGGCGATGAAGGCCGCGATGTTCGGCATGACCATTCCCGAGAGGAAGGTGCCGAAGCGCTGGACGTGGACGCGCGCTCCACCGCGCGTCGACGTCGCTGACGTCGTTGTCATGTGGTGTGTTCTCCGATTTCTAGGGGCG
>NZ_PSWE01000021.1:0-60728 GCF_002932195.1 Rathayibacter sp. AY1C4
GCCGATGGTACTGCAGGGGGGACCCTGTGGGAGAGTAGGACACCGCCGGACACCATTCACGATGGCCACCCAGAAATGGGTGGCCATCGCTGTTTAACCGGTCGGTCTCTGTTCGAGGACGAATAGGGCCGGCCGGAGCGACGATGACCGTCGTCGCCCGACTCCGGAACGAGGAGCAGCGATGACTCAGCACGACCCGACGCCCTCCCCGGAATCGAGGTCGCTCCAGAACGGCTTCGACGTCGTGGAGGAACACGTCCTGTCAGACGAGCTCCTCCGGATCGAGCAGACTGCGCTCGACAAGAGGGCAGCCGGATACGTCCAGCTGCAGGAGCAGCTGCGCATCCGACTCGAGAACGCGGACCGCGACCGATGACCGAAGACTCGCGACTCGACTCGGCTCTCGCGGAACGGGGCATCGCCCGGTCCCGCACCCATGCCGCTCGGATGATCGCCGACGGTATGGTGACGGTGGACGGCGTCCCTGCACTGAAGCCCTCGATCCGCGTCCTCGACGATCAGGACGTCGCGGTCGCCGGCCTCGACCACTACGTCAGCCGGGCCGCCCACAAGCTGCTCGCCGCCCTCGACACCTTCGCGACGGTGCGAGTCGCCGGCCGGAACGCTCTCGACGTCGGGGCGTCGACGGGCGGGTTCTCGCAGGTCCTGCTCGAGCGCGGCGCCGCCTCGGTGATCGCCCTCGACGTCGGGCACGCGCAGCTCGCTCCTCGGATCCGGTCCGACGATCGCGTCCACGTGGTGGAGGGGTTCAATGCGCGGGATCTCACCGCCGCCCGGCTCGCCGAAGCCGCCAGGACCGAGATCGTCCCGGACCTGGTCGTGTCCGACGTGTCCTTCATCTCCCTGCGGATGGTTCTGCCTCCCGTCGCCGCCTCTGTGGATCCGCTCGCCGACTTCGTGGTGCTAGTGAAGCCGCAGTTCGAGGTCGGCCGCTTGGGAGTGCGGGAGGGGATCGTCCGGGATCCCGAGCTGCGTCGCGAGGCCCTCTCGGACGTCCTGTGGTCGGCGTGGGACCTGGGGCTCGGCGTCGTCGGCCTGGCCGAGTCGCCACTCCCGGGGGGCGCTGGGAATCGTGAGTATCTGGCGCACCTCCACCGCGACCGCGGAACGATTCCGACAGAATGGAGGGACGCGGTCACCGCGCTCACCACCGGGTGACGCGATCGTGTCCGCCGCTGTCGACCGACCAGAAGGACACACCCTCGATGCAGTCCCCTCGTGACGAGCGCAACATCCTCGTCGTCGCCCACACCGGACGGACGGACTCCCTCGATGCGGCGGTCCTCGTCGTCGAGCGCCTCCGGAACTCCGGCGCCCACCCCGTCCTCTGTGCCGACGACAAGGGAGACATCGTCGCGGTCGCTCCGGATCTGAGCGACGTCGCCGTGCTCGGGTCCGACGTGCCGCTCGAGTCCATCGAGCTCGTGTTCGTGCTCGGCGGGGACGGGACCATCCTCCGCGCAGCGGAGATCGTCCGGTCGGGGACAGCCCCTCTGCTCGGCGTGAACCTCGGCCACGTCGGGTTCCTCGCCGAGAGCGAGCGGGACGATCTCGACGACGCGGTCGCCCGTGCGCTCGACGGCGACTACGCGGTCGAGGAGCGGATGACCCTGCAGGTGCGCGTCAAGATCGACGAGGCCGTCGTCTACGAGACCTGGGCGCTCAACGAGGCGACCGTCGAGAAGGGCAGCCGCGAGCGGATGCTCGAGGTCATGGTGGGCGTCGACGGACGTCCGCTGTCGAGCTTCGGCTGCGACGGCATCGTCGTGTCCACTCCGACCGGTTCCACCGCTTACGCCTTCTCCGGGGGCGGGCCCGTGGTGTGGCCGACCGTCGAGGCGATGCTCCTCGTTCCGCTCAGTGCCCATGCTCTCTTCGCGCGGCCCCTCGTCGTGGGCCCGTCGTCGAGCCTCGCCGTCGAGGTCAAGGAGAGGACCGACGGCGTCGGCGTCCTCTGGGCCGACGGCCGGCGCGCCTACGAGCTGCCGCCGGGAGCGCGCGTCGTCTACCGGCGCTCGCCCGTGCCCGTGCGCTTCGCACGCCTGCACGACGCCCCCTTCACCGATCGACTCGTGCACAAGTTCGGTCTCCCCATCCGCGGATGGCGGGGGTCGGCGGAGACGGAGTAAGGCCCGATGCTCGAAGAGCTGCAGATCCGCGACCTCGGAGTGATCGCCGAGGCGACGCTCCCGCTCGGACCGGGCTTCACCGCGGTCACCGGCGAGACCGGCGCCGGCAAGACGATGGTGGTCACGGCGCTCGGCCTCGTGCTGGGCGCGCGCTCGGACGCGTCCGCTGTGCGCTCGGGAGCGAAGCAGGCCTGGGTGTCGGGGCGCTGGCTGGTCTCAGAGCAGGGCCCGGTCGCCGAGCGGGTCCACGACGCCGGCGGCGATCTCGACGGCCCGGAGCTGCTCCTCGCGCGCTCGGTCTCGGCGGAGGGACGCGGGCGAGCCGTCGTCGGCGGCCGGAGCGCACCGGTCAGCGTGCTGAGCGAGCTCGCCGATCAGCTGGTCGTCGTGCACGGGCAGTCGGACCAGATCCGCCTCCGCTCCGCCGCGGCGCAGCGCGAGGCGCTCGACCGGTTCGGCGGACCCGGTCTCGCCGACGCCCTCCGCGACTACGCGAGCGCCTTCGAGCGCTGGCGGGCCAACCGGGAGGAGCTCGACTCGCTCACCGAGGCCCGGGAGACGCGCGCCCGCGAAGCCGAACGGCTCCGCTCCGCCCTCGCCGAGATCGAGGTGGTCGCCCCCCAGCGCGGGGAGGACGTCGAGCTCGCGGCGCAGTCCGCCCGGCTCGGGAGCATCGAGCAGCTCCGGCTCGCCGCCGGCGAGGCCCGCGAGGCGATCTCGTCCGAGGAGCTGGACGGGCGGGACGCGCTCGGGCTCCTCGAGACGGCGCGGCGCGTGCTGGAACGGGCGGCCGAGCACGACGCCGCCCTGCAGCCGACGGTCCAGACGCTCGGCGAGGCGGCGGTGCTCCTCGTCGACGCCGCCGGCGGGCTCTCCTCGTACCTGGCGGAGCTCGACCTCGACGGCGCGCACGACCTGGAGCTGATCGAGAACCGGCGCGCGGAGCTGTCTCTGCTCGCCCGCACCTACGGACCGACGCTGGACGACGTGCTCGACCTGGTGGACTCCTCCGGACTCCGCCTGCTCGAGCTCGACGGCGACGACGAGAGGATCGCGGCTCTCGAGGCCGACACCGCGGCCGACGCGGACCTCGTCGACCGCCTCGCGACCCGGCTGACCGAGCTGCGGACCGCGGCGGCCGCCGAGCTGGGGGAGCGGGTCAGCGACGAGCTCACCGCGCTGGCCATGGCGGATGCGCGCCTGCACGTGAAGGTGACGGCCGCGGGGGAGCCGAGCATCCACGGGCGCGACTCCGTCGAGATGCTGCTCCAGCCGCACACCGGGGCCGCACCCCGGCCCCTCGCCCGCGGAGCCTCGGGAGGCGAGCTCTCGCGGGTGATGCTCGCGATCGAGGTCGTGGTCGCCGCCAACGACCCCGTGCCGACGTTCGTCTTCGACGAGGTCGACGCAGGGGTCGGCGGAGCGGCGGCGATCGAGATCGGCCGACGGCTCGCGCGGCTCGCCGAGACGTCGCAGGTCATCGTGGTGACCCACCTCGCGCAGGTCGCCGCATTCGCCACGAACCACCTCCGCGTCGAGAAGGGCTCGGACGGCGCGGTGACCTCGAGCGCCGTGACGCAGCTCGACTCCGAGGAGCGGGTGTCCGAGATGGCGCGCCTGCTCTCGGGGCTCACCGACTCCGCCAACGCTCTCGCTCATGCGCGGGAGCTCCTCGAATCGAGTCGGCGGGGCTGATCGCGAGCGGCCCTGGACGACATCGATCCGTCCCGGGCGGTCCGCCGCCGCCGTTCTGCTGTTACGGTGGAACCCCGTGGTGGACTTTACGAACGCGGGCCTTTCCTCTTCTTCTCCCTCGGATCCCGAGGGCTCCTCCGGGTCCTCGACCCGGAACGCTTCGACGGCCGGGCAGGACGCCCCCTCGAAGATCACGAAGCACATCTTCGTCACCGGCGGTGTCGTCTCCTCGCTCGGCAAGGGACTCACGGCCGCGAGCCTGGGCAACCTGCTGACCGCGCGCGGGCTGCGCGTCGTCATGCAGAAGCTCGACCCGTACCTCAACGTGGACCCGGGGACGATGAACCCGTTCCAGCACGGCGAGGTCTTCGTGACCGACGACGGCGCCGAGACCGATCTCGACATCGGCCACTACGAGCGCTTCCTCGACATCAACCTGAACCAGGCCGCGAACGTCACGACCGGCCAGATCTACTCGAGGGTCATCGCGCGCGAGCGCGCCGGCGAGTACCTCGGCGACACGGTCCAGGTCATCCCGCACATCACGGACGAGATCAAGCGGCGCATGCGCCTCCAGTCGGAGGACGACCCGCAGCCGGACGTCATCATCACCGAGATCGGCGGCACCGTCGGCGACATCGAGAGCCAGCCGTTCATCGAGTCGGCCCGCCAGGTCCGCCACGAGCTCGGCCGCCGCAACGTCTTCTTCGTGCACGTCTCGCTGGTGCCCTTCATGGGCGCCTCCGGCGAGCAGAAGACCAAGCCCACCCAGCACTCCGTCGCGGCGCTGCGCTCGATCGGCATCCAGCCGGACGCCCTGGTGCTGCGGAGCGACCGGCCCGTGTCGGAGTCGAACAAGCGCAAGATCGCGCTGATGTGCGACGTCGACGAGCAGGCCGTGGTCAACGCCAAGGACGTCGCGTCGATCTACGAGATCCCGCAGATGCTCAACGAGCAGGGCCTCGACGCCTACATCATCGACCAGCTGGGCCTCCCGGCCGGCGAGGTCGTCTGGGACGGCTGGTCGCGACTGCTCGAGGCCGTGCACGAGCCCAAGCACGAGGTCACCATCGGCCTGGTCGGGAAGTACATCGACCTGCCCGACGCCTACCTCTCCGTGACGGAGGCTCTGCGAGCCGGCGGCTTCGCGCAGCAGACGAAGGTCGCCATCCGCTGGATCGCCTCCGACGGGCTCGAGGACCCCGAGGCTGCGGCCAAGGCGCTCTCCGAGCTCGACGGCATCTGCGTGCCCGGCGGCTTCGGCATCCGCGGCATCGAGGGCAAGCTCGGCGCGCTGCGCTTCGCGCGGGAGAACGGGATACCGACCCTCGGGCTCTGCCTCGGCCTGCAGTGCATGGTCATCGAGTACGCCCGCAACGAGGCCGGCCTCGAGGGGGCCTCGTCGTCGGAGTTCGACCCGGAGACGGAGTTCCCCGTCATCGCGACGATGGCCGAGCAGGTCGAGATCCTCGCGTCCGGGGACATGGGCGGCACGATGCGCCTCGGCCTCTACACGGCCGAGCTCGCCGAGGGCTCGATCGTCGCCGAGGTGTACGGCGCACCTGAGGCTGCCGAGCGCCACCGTCACCGCTACGAGGTCAACAACCGCTACCGCGACCGGATCGCCGAGGCGGGGCTCTGGTTCTCGGGCCTCTCGCCCGACGGCCACCTCGTGGAGTACGTCGAGCTGCCCCGCGAGAAGCACCCCTACTACGTGGGCACGCAGGCGCACCCGGAGCTCCGCTCGCGCCCGAACGCCGCGCACCCGCTCTTCCGCGGCCTCGTGACCGCCGCCCTCGAGCGCCAGGAGGCCTCGCGCCTCTTCCCGGCATCGGAGGCGGGCGCCGATGAGTGAGCCGCTGTCGGACGAGCTCGTCGAGCCGGAGGTCCTGACCAGTGAGCGCGTCTTCGACGGGATGGTCTGGGGCGTCCGCGCCGAGACGTTCCGCTACGGCGGCGGCGAGCTGCGCCGGGAGTTCCTCGATCACACGGGAGCCGTCGCCGTGCTGGCCCTCGACGACGAGGACCGCGTCGCCCTGATCAAGCAGTACCGGCACCCTGTCCGCACCCGCGAGTGGGAGATCCCGGCCGGCCTGCTCGACGTCGAGGGCGAGGATCCCCTGGTCGCCGCTCAGCGGGAGCTGGGCGAGGAGACGGACCTGCAGGCCGAGCGCTGGGACCTGCTCTCGGAGTTCGCCACCTCGCCGGGCGGCAGCGACGAGGTCATCCGGATCTACCTGGCCCGCGGGCTCTCGTCCACCGGCTCCGCCTTCGACCGCGAGGCGGAGGAGGCGGACATGGAGCTGCGGTGGGTGCCGCTGGACGAGGCGGTCGAGGCGGTCCTCGCCCGCCGGGTGCAGAACCCCTCGCTGACGATCGCGGTGCTCGCGGCGCACGCGTTCCGCTCGCGCGACTGGGACGGGCTGGGCGACGCGTCCTCGCCGTGGACGCGCCACCCGCGGGTCCGCCACCCCCGGGGGTGAGCCCCCGCGCCTGCGCCGAGGCGTACCTCCGGCAGGCGAGCGTGGAGCGCGGGCTCTCGGCGCACACGCTCGCGGCCTACCGGCGCGACCTGGAGCTCTACCTCGGCTGGCTCGAGGAGCGCGGGACCGTCGATCTGGCGCAGCTCGGACGGGTCGACGTGGGGGAGTTCTCCTCCTGGCTGGCCGCACGCCCGGAGCGGCCGCTCGCGGCGAGCTCGCGCGCACGGATCCTCTCGAGCGTCCGAGGGCTGCACCGTTTCGCCCTCGAGGAGGGGGTCGTCTCGGACGACGTTGCCCGGGACGTGGTGCCGCCGAAGATCCCGATGACCCTGCCGAAGGCGGTCACGGTCGAGCAGATGGCGGCACTGCTCGACGCGGCGCGCGGCGAGGAGCTCGCGGACCTGCGGGACCGGGCCCTGCTGGAGCTGCTCTACGCGACGGGCGCGCGCATCTCGGAGGCGGTGGACCTGAACGTCGACGACGTAGTCGCCGCGGAGGTGGTGCGGCTGACGGGCAAGGGGTCCAAGCAGCGGATGGTGCCGCTCGGCCGCTTCGCCCGCGAGGCGGTCGACGAGTACCTCGTGCGTGCGCGGCCCGAGCTCTCGCGGAGGGGGCGCGCGACGCCGGCGCTCTTCCTGGGGGTCCGCGGGAGCCGCCTGTCGCGGCAGAGCGCCTGGCTGGTCATCCGCGCCGTCGCCGAGAAGGCCGGGCTGGACCGGGAGATCTCGCCGCACACCTTCCGGCACTCCTTCGCGACCCACCTGCTCGCGGGCGGCGCCGACGTCCGCGTGGTGCAGGAGCTCCTCGGGCACGCCTCGGTGGCGACGACGCAGATCTACACACTGGTGACGGCGGACACGCTCCGGGACGTCTACACGTCCGCGCACCCGCGAGCGCGGCGCTAGAGCCGCGGCCCCGCGCGGCGGGGCGCGGCGGCCGAGGAGCGGGGCGCCGGTACACTCGTCGGAGGCCGCGCGGGAGCGCACGCCGCCACGGAAGCGAGGACGACGCAGGTGACACGCAAGACGGACGACAAGGCCGAGCTCACCGGTCTCGAAGCCCCGACGCTCGGCCCGACCGGCCGCCCCCTGCGCGACTTCCCGCTGCCGGTGGAGCTCGCCGGTCACGGCCCCGCCCGGATCATCTCGCTCTGCAACCAGAAGGGCGGCGTTGGCAAGACGACGACGACCATCAACCTGGGCGCGACCCTCGCCGAGTACGGCCGCCGCGTGCTGGCCATCGACTTCGACCCGCAGGGCGCCCTCTCGGCCGGCCTCGGGGTCACCACCTACGACGCCATCACGATCTACGACCTGCTCCTCGGCACCGTGAAGGACCCGGCCGAGGCGATCCGGAGGACCCGCGTGCCGGGCCTGGACGTCATCCCGGCCAACATCGACCTCTCCGCCGCCGAGGTCCACCTCGTCAACGAGGTCGCGCGCGAGCAGATCCTCGCCCGGGTGCTCCGCAAGGTGAGCGCGGACTACGACGTCATCCTGATCGACTGCCAGCCCTCGCTGGGCCTGCTCACGGTCAACGCGCTCACCGCGAGCCACGGCGTGCTCATCCCGCTCGAGTGCGAGTTCTTCGCGCTGCGCGGCGTCGCCCTGCTGATCGAGACGATCGACAAGGTCCGCGACCGGCTCAACCCGGTGATCGAGCTCGACGGCATCCTGCCCACGATGTACGACTCCCGCACCCTGCACTCGCGGGAGGTGCTCGACCGGGTGGTCGACGCCTTCGGCGACAGCGTGCTCGAGACGGTGATCGGCCGCACGGTGAAGTTCCCGGACGCCAGCGTGTCCGGCGTCCCGATCACCCAGTTCGCGCCCGAGCACAACGCCGCGAAGGCGTACCGCAAGCTCGCCAGGGAGCTGATCTCGCGTGGCGCGGTCGCCTGAGGTCCTCCTCGAGGAGCGCGCCGCTCCCACCGGGTTCCACCTCGCGCTGACCAACTTCGAGGGTCCGTTCGACCTCCTGCTGAGCCTCATCGCGAAGCAGCAGGTCGACATCACCGAGATCGCGCTGAGCGCCGTGACGGACGAGTTCCTCTCGTACCTGCACGGGATCGACTCGCTCGAGGGGCTGGACCGCGCGTCGGAGTTCCTCGTCGTCGCCGCGACGCTCCTCGACCTGAAGATCGCCGGACTCCTGCCCCAGGGCGAGCTCGTGGACGCGGAGGACGCGGCGCTGCTGGAGGCGCGAGACCTGCTGTTCGCCCGGCTCCTGCAGTACCGGGCCTTCAAGCAGGTGTCGTCGTGGTTCGCCGAGCGGATCGCGATCGAGACCGCCCGCCACGTGCGCGACGTGCCTCTGGAGGAGGAGTACCGGTCCGCGAAGCCGGAGCTCGTCTGGACCCTGTCGCCCGCCGACTTCGCCGCCCTCGCGACCGTCGCCCTCGCTCCGCGCGAGCTGCCGACGGTGGGCCTGGACCACCTGCACGCCCCGCAGATCAGCATCCGGGAGCAGGCCGCCCACGTCGTGGCGATGCTGCGCGCCCGCGGGAGGGCCACCTTCGGCGAGCTGATCGCGGACGCCGACGAGAAAGGCGTGATCGTCGCGCGCTTCCTGGCCGTGCTCGAGCTCTACCGGCACGCCGCGATCTCGTTCGACCAGCCGGAGCCGCTCGGCGAGCTCACGCTGCGCTGGGTCGCCGAGCAGTGGAGCGATGCGAGCCTCGCCGCGCTCGGAGCCGACTATGACTCCTGACGCCGGCCCCGGGACCGTCGCGTTCGAGATCGACCGGGCGATCGAGGCGATCCTGATGGTCGCGGACGAGCCGCAGCCGCTCGCCTCCCTCGCGACCGCGCTGTCGAGGCCGATCGCCGTGGTCCGCCAGTCGATCGAGCGCCTGGTCGCCGACTACGACGGCGCCGACGGGGCGATCCGCCGGGGCTTCGAGCTGCGCGAGGTCGGTGCCGGCTGGCGGATCTACGTGCGCCGCGAGTACGACCCGGTGGTCAAGGACTTCGTCCTGACGCAGAACCCGACGCGGCTCTCGCAGGCGGCGCTCGAGACGCTCGCCGTGATCGCCTACAAGCAGCCGGTCTCGCGCGGTCAGGTCGCGCAGATCCGCGCGGTCAACGTCGACTCCGTCGCGCGCACCCTCCTCGGCCGCGGCCTCATCGCGGAGGTCGGCCACGACCCCGAGACGGGCGCGGTCCTCTACGGCACCACCGAGCAGCTGCTCGTGCACCTCGGCCTCACCTCGCTCGACGAGCTGCCGAAGATCTCCCCCCTACTGAGCGACGGAAGAGACGGATTCGATGAGCGCGCCTGACAGCGGCCCCGACGGCGAACGACTGCAGAAGGTCCTCGCGGCAGCGGGGGTCGCCTCCCGACGAGTGGTCGAGGAGATGATCGTGGCGCGGCGGATCCGCGTCAACGGCGAGGTGGCGGACGAGCTCGGCCGCCGCATCGATCCGGCGACCGACCGGATCGAGGTCGACGGGGTCGCGGTGCAGCTGGACACCTCGCGCCGCTACGTCATGCTCAACAAGCCGATCGGCGTCGTCAGCTCGCTGGCGGACGAGAACGGACGCACCGACCTCAGCCTCTACACGAAGAACTTCGAGGAGCGGCTGTTCAACGTCGGGCGCCTCGACGCCGAGACCTCGGGCCTGCTGGTGCTGACCAACGACGGCGAGCTCGCCCACGTCCTCGCGCACCCGTCGTTCGGAGTGACGAAGACCTACATCGCGAAGGTGCACGGGCAGGTGCTCCCGCAGACGATCGCGACGCTGACCACCGGGATCGAGCTCGACGACGGACCGGTGGCCGCCGACAAGGCGCGTCTCCTCGGCCGGCCGGAGGGCCGCTCGAACGCCTCGCTCGTCGAGATCACCCTGCACTCCGGTCGCAACCGGGTCGTCCGCCGGATGATGGCGGCGGTCGGCCACCCGGTGATCGAGCTCGTCCGGCGCCAGTTCGGGCCGCTGCACCTGGGCACCCTGCGCTCGGGCGATCTGCGCGACCTGACCCGGGAGGAGCTGGGCGCGCTGCTCACGATCGCGCGGCAGGGCGGCGAGGCGGTGGCGGCCGCTCCCGCGGTCCCCTCGAAGAAGGTGAGCGCGGGTGCGCGGCGGCCCCGGCCTGACAGCGGCGAGCGCGTCGCCCCGGCGGAGCGCGGCTCGGCCGGGCGATCCTCGGATCGCGGCGGATCGTCCGGACGGTCGTCCGACCGCGGCGGCTCGGCGGGACGGTCGTCCGATCGCGGCGGCTCCTCCGCCGGCGGCGGGCGGAGCGACGGTCCTCCGCGCCGGTCCGGCGCCGACAAGCAGCGCCGCGCCGATCGCTAGGCTGTCGGGGTGAACGAGCTCCTGCACCCCGCGCCGCCCGCGATGCGGACGACCGGGACGGTGCGGGTGGTCGGCTCCGGACTACTCGGCGCCTCCATCGGCCTCGGCCTCGCCTCCCGCGGGATCGACGTCGTCCTCGACGACGCCTCGCCCGCGAGCCTCTCCCTCGCCATCGACTACGGGGCCGGCCGCGCCGCCTCCGCCGACGACCGGCCCTCCGTCGTCGTCGTCTGCGTCCCCCCTGACGTCACCGCGAGCGTCGTCGAGCGCGAGCTCGCGGCGCACCCCGGAGCCGTCGTCACCGACGTGGCGAGCGTCAAGACCCAGCCGCTGCGCGAGCTGCGCTCCCGCGGCGTCGACCTCGCCCGCTACATCGGCTCGCACCCGATGGCCGGCCGCGAGCGCGGCGGACCGGTCGCCGCGCGGGGGGACCTCTTCGTCGGTCGGCCCTGGGTGATCTGCCGCGACGGCGAGACCGCGCCCGACGCGCTCGCGCGGGTGGAGGGCCTCGCTCTCGACCTCGGCGGCACCATCGTCGAGATGGACCCGGAGGAGCACGACCTCTCGGTCGGCCTCGTCTCGCACGCCCCGCAGGTGATCTCGTCACTGCTCGGCCAGCGCCTCCTCGACGCCCCGAACGCGGCGCTCCGCCTCGCCGGGCAGGGCGTCCGCGACGTCTCGCGCCTGGCGGCCTCGGCCCCCGAGCTCTGGATGCAGATCCTGGCCGCGAACCGCGAGCACGTCGTCGCGGTGCTCGACGCCTTCCGCGACGACGTCGCCGCGGTCGCCGACGCTCTCCGCGACCTCGAGGCGCCCGGCTCGCGCCGCGTGCTCGCCGAGCACCTGGCCGCGGGCAACGCCGGAGTGGCGCGCCTGCCCGGCAAGCACGGCCAGGACCAGCGCTTCTCGACCCTGATCGTCCTCGTCGACGACTCTCCCGGAACCCTCGCGCGACTCCTGGTCGAGATCGGCGAGGCGGGCGTCAACCTCGAGGACGTGCGCCTCGAGCACGCGCAGGGGCGCCGAGTGGGTCTCGCCGAGATCTCGGTGGTGCCCGAAGCGGTCGCGCCGCTGACCGAAGAACTGACCATACGCGGCTGGAGGATCGCCGGATGAGCACCGAGCAGAACAGGCAGGAGGGCGGCCTGAACAGGATGACGCCCGCCCGCCGGGCACAGCAGAGCATCCCGGAGGACGGGGGCGCGGCTCCCGAGCGCGAGGCGCGCTCCGAGGCCGCCGAGCAGGGCGACTTCGGCGAGGCCGTCGTGGTCGCCATCGACGGCCCGGCCGGCAGCGGCAAGTCCAGCGTGTCGAGGGCTGCCGCCCGCCGCCTCGACTTCGAGTTCCTCGACACGGGAGCGGCCTACCGCGCGCTCGCCTGGCACGGGCTCGACCGCGGCCTCGACTTCGAGGACCAGGACGCGATCGTCGACGCGCTCGACGGCTTCGACTACTCCATCGGCACCGACCCCGAGTCGTACTCGGTGTGGGTCGGTCCGACCGAGGTGACCGCCGCCATCCGCGAGCCCCGGGTGACCGCGCGGGTCTCGGCCGTGGCGAAGGTCCCCGAGGTCCGTCGGAGGATCACCCTGCTGTTCCGGAGGATCATCGGCGAGACGCGCCGGGAGGGCATCATCGTCGAGGGCCGCGACATCACGACGGTCGTCGCACCGACCGCTCCGGTCCGGATCCTGCTGACGGCGAGCGAAGAGGCTAGAATGGCCAGGCGTTCGCGCGAGGTCACCACGGAATCCGCCGAGGCGACGGGTCAGGCACTGCGGTCGAGGGACCGCGCCGACTCGCAGGTGGTCGACTTCATGAACGCCGCAGAAGGAGTCACTCTTCTCGACTCCACTCATCTCGACTTCGAGCAGACCGTCGACGCGGTCGTCGCCGAGGTCCGAACTTCGAGAGCAAGGGCCGGTCATGGCACAGGATACGCACGTCGGTGACGACGAGCTGAACTTCGGAGACGACGACCTCGTCGAGCGCCTCGGCGACCTCGACGAGCAGCTCGCCTCCTCACGCGCGCAGGCGCTCCGGAGCGGACTCGAGGACTACGACCTCGACGAGGAGGACCTCGACCTCCTCGAGTTCGCCGGGGAGGACTCGGACGAGGTCCGCTACCTCCCCGCCCTCCCGGTCGTGGCGATCGTGGGCCGCCCCAACGTCGGCAAGTCCGCGCTGGTGAACCGCATCCTCGGCCGCCGCGAGGCCGTCGTCGAGGACACCCCGGGCGTCACGCGCGACCGCGTGTCCTACAAGGCGGAGTGGATCGACAGGGCGTTCACCATCGTCGACACCGGCGGCTGGGAGCCCGACGCCCGCGGCATCGACGCCTCCGTCGCCATGCAGGCCGAGATCGCCATCGACCTCGCCGACGCCGTCATCTTCGTCGTCGACGCGAACGTCGGCGCGACCGCGACCGACGAGCACGTCGTGAAGCTGCTGCGCAAGACGAAGAAGCCGGTCTTCCTCGCCGCGAACAAGGTGGACGACGCCCGCCAGGAGCCGAACGCCGCCTCGCTGTGGTCGCTCGGCCTGGGCGAGCCCCGCCCCGTCTCGGCCGTCCACGGCCGCGGCGTCGCCGACCTTCTCGACGCGGTGCTCGAGAAGCTCCCTCTGGAGTCGGCCGTCGCCAAGCGCGAGGTCGGCGGACCGCGCCGCGTCGCGATCCTCGGCCGCCCGAACGTCGGCAAGTCCAGCCTGCTCAACAAGGCCGCGGGGGAGGAGCGGGTCGTCGTCAACGAGCTCGCCGGCACCACGCGCGACCCGGTCGACGAGCAGGTCGAGATCGCCGGTAAGGTCTGGCGCTTCGTCGACACCGCGGGCATCCGCCGCCGCGTGCACCTCCAGCAGGGCGCCGACTTCTACGCGTCGCTGCGCACCTCGACGGCGCTCGAGAAGGCCGAGGTCGCCGTCGTCGTCCTCGACGTCTCGCAGCCGATCTCGGAGCAGGACGTCCGCATCATCGACCTGGTGCTGGAGTCGGGCCGGGCGCTCGTGCTCGCCTTCAACAAGTGGGACCTCCTCGACGACGAGCGCCGCCGCTACCTCGAGCGCGAGATCGAGACCGACCTCGCCCACGTGGCGTGGGCGCCCCGCGTCAACATCTCGGCCCGCACCGGCCGCCACCTCGAGAAGCTCGTGCCGGCGCTCGAGCTCGCCCTCGAGTCGTGGGACACGCGCATCCCGACGGGCAAGTTCAACGCGTTCCTCGCCGAGCTCACCGCGGCGCACCCGCACCCCCTCCGCGGAGGCAAGCAGCCCCGCGTGCTCTTCGGCACGCAGGCCTCGTCGCGCCCGCCGACATTCGTCCTCTTCACGACCGGGTTCCTCGACCCGGGCTACCGCCGCTACATCGCGCGCCGCCTGCGCGAGATCTACGGCTTCCAGGGGTCGCCGGTGAACGTCAACATGCGCGTCCGCGAGAAGCGCGCGCGCTGAGCGCAGCCGCACCGTGTCCGGCCCGTGGGAGCTCCTCCCGCGGGCCGTCCGCGTCTCCGGGAGGAACGGTCGTCGAGTCGCGGGGGCGGATGCTGCTGCCGAGGCGTCACGGCCGAGCGGGACAGCTCTCTCGAGAGGGAGCGAGGAGCCGCGCGGTCCGGCTTGCGGAGTTGCGGCCGCCCTCGAGCCAAGCGGTCGACTCTCTCGGCGAGCGTCTGCGCAGCGGCGCCCGACGAGGCCGGTCAGTCGCCGGTGGCGAATGGCCACCACGGCGGCAGGAGCCGTCGGTAGGCGGCGAGGTAGCTGCCGGGATCGCGGGGCGCGGGCAGACGGAGCCACTGCTCCATCAGGCCGACGGAGCCCGCCGCGAGGAACGAGGCCGTCGCGTCCTCGAGGAAGCCGAGCGGTGCGTCCGCGGCCGGGACGTCGAGGATCCCCGTGTCGAGCGTCGCGGAGACGGCGGTGCGGAAGTGCCCTGCCAGCATCGCGCGGAGGCCCGAGTCCCCGCCGGGGGCGTCGAAGGCGCGGAGGTAGAGGTCGCGGTGGCCGTCCAGGTGGCCGAGGACGCGGGAGGTGCCCTCGCGGATGCTCGCGTCGGTCGCGGCACCGCTCCGGAGCTGCTGGAGGTAGCCCTCCCGGATCGCGTCGAGCTCGTCCTGCAGGGCGGCGCAGAGCAGCTCCGCGGCGGACGAGGCGTGGGCGTAGAAGGTGGAGCGGTTCACGCCGGCGAGATCGGTGATCTCGGAGACGGTGAGGGTGGCGACGTCGCGGCCGGTCGCGAGTTCGACGATCGCCCGGTGCAGGGCCACCTGTGATCGCTTCTGCCGCGCATCCACTGCTGACGCCTCCCGAGCTGCCGACGGCGCGTCGACCCGTGCCGACGCGTTCCGCCCAGCGAGTCTACGGGGCCCGCTCGTTTTCACTTCCGGCGTCGGCATCCGCTAAGGTAGTCGAGTTGCCCGGGCCTCGGCCCGGTCTGCCACGGGCTGTGGCGCAGCTTGGTAGCGCACTTGACTGGGGGTCAAGGGGTCGCAGGTTCAAATCCTGTCAGCCCGACGGAAAGCCCTGATGAGACCACTGGTCGTCGTCAGGGCTTCCGTCGTTTCCGGGCCTCGTCGTGACGCTGCGGACCGCTCACCGGAGCGCTGCGGCGACCTCGGCGAAAGCCACGCGACGTCGAGCGGAGCGCGCCTCCCGCTCGGCGGGATCCCGTGCCCAGAGCGCCTGTCGCGACGGATGGAAGGTGCGGATCACCGTGAGGCCGCGCTCGCGCTCGATCGCCGGGTGCCGCCTGAGGAGGCGCCGCCAGCCGTGATCGGCGTCGCCGCCCTGCAGGAGGACCACCTCGACGTCGGGGGCGAGCGCGAGCAGATGCAGGACGGTCTCGACGCCGGCGTCGAGCTGCTCGGCGTTCGGGGCCCGGTTGATGTACCAGGGGTAGGCGTTCCACGGCAGCAGGTCGGCGGGGGCGAGGCCCACCTCGTCCATCAGCCCGGCCATGAGCTCCGCCGTCGGGTCGTCGTTCTCGGTGCAGAGGAAGCCGCTTCCGATGCCGTCCTGAGTGGCGGGGCCGGGATCGCGGAGGACGCTGAGGACGCGCGCCTCCACTCCGCCGTGCAGGGGCGCGACGTAGGGCAGCCAGCCGCGTCCGTAGGGGTTCCGCAGCTCGTCGACCCAGCGGTTCACGGGAGCCACGTGCGGTGCGTAGCGCTGCTCCCACTGGGCGCGGCGGAAGGAGAGGTCGGCCATGGAGCGGGGCATGTCCGCACCCTAGAGGGTGACCGGGGCGGCGCGGCACCCTTCCTGGTCGTCGGCCGTGCCGGCGGCGTCCGGACTGAGAGGCCGGAGCGGCATGCACGGCGTCTCCCCGACCGCCCGCAAGGGCGGCGGCAGGCCGGCTCCCTAGCGTCGGTGGACGTGACCCACTCCGCTCCGCTCGCCCGCTGGTGGCGCGAACCCTGGTGGGCGCGGCTCACCCTCCTCGCGATCCTCTGCGGTTCGACGGCCCTCACCGGCTGGAACCTCGCCCGGGGCGGAGACGCCGTCTTCTACGAGGCGGCGGCACGGTCGATGTCGGAGTCGTGGCACGCGCTGGCGTTCGGAGCCTTCGATCCCGCCGCCACGGTGACGCTGGACAAGCTGGCGGGGTTCGCGGTGCCGCAGGCGCTGAGCATCCGGCTGTTCGGCATGTCGACGTCGTCGATCGCGCTGCCGCAGCTGATCGAGGGGCTGATCACGGTCGCGGCGTGCTCGGTCGTCGGGCTCCGGTGGGGCGGCCGGGGGCTCGGGCTGGTCGCGGCGGCAGCGGCGGCGAGCACGCCGATCTTCGTGTCGATGTTCGGGCACCCGATGGAGGACGGGCTGCTCACGGCGGCACTCGCCGTGGCGCTGGTGTGGTGGCAGCGCGCGGTGCTGACCGGGCGGTGGTGGCCGCTCCTGATGACCGGGCTGTCCATCGGGATCGGCTTCCAGGCGAAGATGATGCAGGCCTGGTTCGTCCTGCCGGCGCTCGTGGCGGCGACTCTCGTCGGGGTGCACGGGTGGCGCCGAGCCCTCGCCTGGGCGGGCGGGCTCCTGGCCGTCGCGGTGGGCGCCTCCGTGGCGTGGACGGTCGCGATCCAGGCGGTGCCCGCGGGCGGCCGGCCGTACATCGACGGGTCGACGGGGAACGACGTGTTCGCGATGGTGTTCGGATTCAACGGGCTCGACCGGCTGATCTCGGGCGCGGTGCCCGGCGCCGTCGTCGCGTCCGCCCACGTCGCGGCGATGGGCGGAGCGGCGGGATCGTCGCCGGTGAAGCTTCTGCTCGCGCAGTACGCGACCCAGGTGGGCTGGCTGTACCCCGCGGCGCTCGCGGGGCTGATCCTGGGGGCGGTGCGCTGGCGGCCGCGGCGGGGGAGCACCCGCGGTCCGTTCGCCCTCCTGGTCCTGACCGCGGTGTGGCTGGCGACGGCGGCGGCGGTGCTCTCGGTGGCGACGGTGCCGCACACCGCCTACGTCGCGGCGATCGGAGTGCAGCTGGCGCTCCTCGCGGCGCTGGGCTGGGCGGAAGCGGTGCGGCTGCTCGCGTCGACCCGGGTCGTCGCGCGGCTGGTGCTGCCGCTCCTCCTCGTCGCGCAGACGGCGTGGAGCGCGGTGCTCGCCGTGGGCGGGCAGCTGCCCGCGGTGCTGGGCCTGCCGTTCGCGGCGCTCGCCGGAGCAGGGCTCGTCGTGGTCGCGGTGGCGGCGCGGCGACGGAGGGGCGGTGGGGTGGAGCGAGCGGTCGGGAGCCGGAGGGAAGCGGCCCGCCGTCGTCCCGTCGCGCTCGCGGCAGCGGTCGTGATCCTGGCAGGGCCGATCGCGTTCAGCCTCCAGGTGCTCGACGCGTCCCTCGACGGGTCGGGCGGGGACGCGCTCGTCGGCCTGCGCTTCCCGCAGCGGGCCGAGACCTCGGCTCCGTTCGCGGTCTCGTCGCCGGACGCGGTCGGCGGGCACGACTCGATGACCGCCGACGAGACCGCACTGGTCGCCGCTGCTCGTGCCGCCGGCGGCGGGGTGGACGGAGCGCCCCTGTTCCTCACCGACTCCTGGGCGATCTCGGCGCCGATCATCACGGCGACCGGCGCGAGCGTGCTCACCGACGGCGGCTACTCCGGCCAGGCGCGGGTCTTCACCGAGCAGGACGTCGCCGGGATGATCGCGGCAGGACGCACGCCTCTGCTGGTTCTGAAGAACTCGGCGCCACCGACCGAGTCGGTGCGGAAGGCCGTGGTGGCGGACGGATGCACACAGCTGCAGGAGTGGGGGCCGGCGGCGACGGAGTCGGGAGAGCACGCCTCCGCGGTCACCGGGTTCTCGTTGTGGCGGTGCGTGGCGATGCCGCACGGCTCGGCGGGCGGGGTGTCGGGTGCCGGCCAGTGACGCCGTAGGGCAGTTCTCGCCTGGACGAGATCGGCTCCCGCCGGAACGATCGCCCTCGTCCTTGCGCTCGACGGGTCAGGCCAGGCCGAGGAGGTCGAGCGTCCAGGCGTGAGCGAGGACGTTCTCCTGGTGGGACTCCTCGGGCGTCAGTCCGCTGAGGTGACCGCCCGAGGTCGCACGGAGGACGACGTGCGCGGGATCGTCGCGCTCAGCCACTGCCCGGTAGGCGCTTGCGAATTCCGCGATCGCCGACGCGTCGACTCGGGCATCGCGGAGACCGGCTCGAATCCACGCGCGCGGAAGCGGTCGGCTCCGCCCCACCATTGTGGCGATCGTCGCGAGTGGAGAGAGCCCGCTCGCGAGGATCCAGTCAGGGTCACCGAACTCCTCACGGTCGGACGCCGCCGCGGCTGCGGAGCGATCATCGAGCGCGCCGACGGGATCGAGGAAGGGATGCACGAGGTGGAGGCCACGGAGTTCTGCGGGGCGACGGAGGCAGACCGTCGCAGCGACCAGCGCGCCCGCGCTCGCCGCGGTGAGAAGGAGCCGGTGCGAGTCGATCCCTGGAAGCTCACGAAGCAACGCCAGGCAGGCGAGGAGGTCCTCGATCGGGCGCTCGCGGCCGAGGCCGGTCGCCTGCCGATGCCACTCCGGGCCGTTCTCTCCGCCCCCGCGGACATGGCAGTAGGCGATCGCGGCTCCGCGCGCGAGGAGGTCGTCCGTGAAGGGATCGAACGGCCCCTCGAGGCTGATGCCGTAGGCGCCGTAGACGTGGACGACGACGGGACAGCTGTCGGCGCCGTCAGGAGTCATCAGGGTGAGCGGGACGAGGGTGCCGTCCCGGCTCGGCGCAGTGAGTGACGTGACCTTCATCCGTTCTGTGACCTCGGTGGCGAGTGCCTTACCCGGTACAGGGGTGACGCAGTGGGCGCGGTGAGCAGGGGAGGAGACGAGCATGATCGGGTGGCGGGTGATCGGATCGACGGCGGGAACAAGGGTCCCGGCCGCCGGCGCGAGCCAGAGCGCGTCTGCCCCGCCGCCGGGCAGCCACACCGCTCTCCTGCCGGACGACCGTCCGAGCACGAAGAGCTCACCCTGGGCCTCCTGCAGGTGCTCCGCCTGAAGGGCCTTCGGAACGGGAACCTCGAGAGGACGCGTCGAGCCGGTCATCCGGACGACTCCGTGCCGTCGATACAGGACCGCGAGGCCGCCCCTGCAGGCGGAGACATCCGCGTTCTCCGTGCCGAGGTCGAGGCGACGGCACGTCGGGGGACTGCTCTCCTCTCCGGTCAGCACCCAGTACCGGGAGTCGCGCGCCCCTCTCGATGCGAGTACGGCGATCGCCCCGGCGACGCTGCGCAGATCGAGCCTCCGAGCCTGATCGGGCTCTTCGAGCAGCACGTGGGGAGTCGTCAGGCTGCGATGCCACCAGACCGCCTGCCAGGGCCGACCCGCGTCGTTCCGCCTTATCCAGAGGAATCCGTCCGAGAACGATCGGATGCGCGGGGAGACGGGGCGCTCGTCCTGAACGATCTCGACGGCTCCGCTCCTGGTCGCGACGGCGACGCGGATGCGGTGATGCTCATCACCGTCCTGATCGCTCACAAGTGCGAAAGCGGCGGCGCCCGGCGAGAGCACCAGAGACTCCTGCGGTGCGATGACGAGGGTGTGCTGCACGGGGCGCCCGTCGGGATCCCGGAGGAGCACCTGCCGGGGGCCTGTCAGCTCCGCGGCTGCGCTCGACGGCTGCAGAGCTGCGAGATGTCGCAGCCGTCCGGCGATCGCAGAAACCCGAGGCGGCAGTGCGTCGCGACCCGTGATCACGTCAGACACCCTGCTCACGCAACCTCGGTCCAGGGGGACGGCGAAGCCGAGCCTGCGCGGGAATCAGGAGGATCAGCGAGAGCACGATCCACGAGCCGATGAGGCCGAGAACGACGCTCGGGACCGGCCAGATCACTACCCCTTCGCCCAGTGCTGCGCGACTGACGAGCCAGCAGACCGCGCCGGTGGCGGCGACGGGTGCGGCAGCTGCTGTGGAAGCGGCGAGGGACATCGCGAGGCTCTCGGAGACGACGAGCCCGATGATCTGTCGGCGCTGCAGGCCCGCTGCCTGGAGCAGGGCGATCTCGCGCTCGCGGTTCTGCGCAGAGAGAGCGACGACAGTGGCGCTGGTCGCGAGCATCGACACGGCTACGACTGCGACGATCGTCAGAACATCGGTGAGATCGGCGCGGGTCCCGGGCCGGACCGCCGTCGTCATGGCGACGACGGACTCCACCGCGCACAGGAGCACGGCGATCGCCCCCAGCCCTGCCGTGAGCGGCGCGATCGTGGCGGTGCTGACCTGCACCCGGGCTGCTGCCGCGCGGATTCCGAGAGCTGCGACGACGAGACCCGATCGGGCGGAGAGCGCGTGCAGAGCCCGGAAGACGAGCGCGATCACCTCCGGGCAGAGGAGGTAGACGGCCACGAGGACGCTGCCTCCTACGTCGACGGCCAGGTTGAACATCGGCGCCGGTCCGGTCGCTCCGAGTTCTCGAGCAGAGGCGGATGCCGTGACAAGGCCGGAGGCGATGAGGAGGAGGGCGATGCCGCAGCCGATCCGCACCGCGCGCATCGCCGTACCCGGTCGACCGCTCCTGACTTCACGCAGCGCGGCGCTCGGCGGCGTGCGGGCGGCGCGGCGCGCGGGCAGGACTCCGCCCGCCAGAGCGGTGAGCGTGCCGAGCGCCAGCGTGACCACCGGAGCCCAGGGCGCGAGCGAGAAGCTCGGAAGATCGACCTCGGACGAGACGGCACCGTTGAATGCGGGAACCGCCCAGAACGCCAGCATTGTCGAGAGGAGCGCTCCGATGCCGGCGCCGAGGAGACTCACGATGCCGAGCACGAGGAGAGTGACGACGAACACCTGGGCTCGGGAGGCGCCCAGCAGGAGCCAGAGCGCGTGCGTGCGTCCTGTGGCCAGAACGCTCGCTCGGCCGACGATCGTCAGGGCGACCCAGCCGACGAGCGCCACGACAGTGTAGATCGTGATCGAGAGGATCCGGAACTCCCCGAGCGCGACGCCGGCCGCCGTGACAGCGGCGGTGAATGCGGGGTCGCCGGTCCAGGCGAACTGCTGAACGCACAACCCGATCAGCGTCGCCATCAGGGCGACCACAGCGATCGCGGGAGACCATCGGCGCCACTCGTCGGCGAACAGGCGTACGACGTAACGGGACACGAGTCAGGCCCTTGCCTCTTCGAGGATGCTCAGCAGCTCATGGCTGGTGCAGCGTCCGGTCGTCCGCACGGTCCGACCATCGTGCATCACCACGACCGTGTCCGCGAGGGCTGCGGCGTCGAGATCGTGCGTGACCATCACGATCATCTGGCCCTCGTCCGCCATCGTCCTCAGAGTCGACAGGACGACCCGCGAGCTCTGCGAGTCGAGGGCGCCGGTCGGCTCGTCGGCGAAGACGATGCCGGGCCGCCGTGCAAGGGCGCGGCAGAGAGCGGTCCTCTGCTGCTCACCTCCCGAGAGCGTTCGCGCCGGCGCACGGCGCCGGTCGCGCAGGCCGAACGATTCCACGAGTCCACCGATCAGGTCGTGCGGCACGGGTGATCGGTCGAGCCTGAAGGGGAGCGCGATGTTCTCCTCGACATCGAGGAAGGGCACGAGGTTGTACTGCTGGAACACGAACCCGATCTGGGCGCGGAGCATGCGAGCGCGATCGGCCGCTGACAGCCTGTTCACGTCCCGGCCGTTGACCTCGACGACGCCGGACGTCGGCCGGTCCAGTCCGCTGAGGCACATCAGGAGAGAGGACTTGCCGGAGCCGGAGCGGCCGACGACAGCGGTGAGCCCGCCCCCTTCCAGATCGATGTCGCAGCCCCGCAGGACGGTCGTCCGCTGCCGGCCTACGGTGATGACCTGCTCGACGGCTCGAGCCTGGAGGGTGGGGATCATGAGCGTTTCTCCTCGACGAAGGTGGGGACGTCTTACTCGTGAGACGCCCGCGATCCACGTCATGCTGGATCGCGGGCGCCCGGTAGCGACTATCAGCAGTTGCCCCATGTGATCGAGCTGGGCCAGCCCGGGCACGGCGAGATGACGCTGAAGGTGCTGACGCGCGCGGCGTCGTGCGCGTCGGCCTCACCTTCGAGGGTCTGGAAATCGAGGATCCGGTTCATGTGATCACCTCCTCTCCTCGTCTCGGGCCGACTCGGTCAGAGTCCGAACGGCAGGGCGGAGCGTCCGGTCTCGAGCTCGTTGAGCGCTGCGAGCACTCCGAGCGAGCCGGTCAGGTAGTCCGACGAGAGTCGGAGGTTCTGGTTGCCGCGGAAGAAGACGCCGGTGTCGTCGAGCACGGCGTGCAGGCGCAGCGACCGGACGTGCGAGCGGAGGACCTCCTCGAGTTCCGCGCTCGGGCGGTGCAGTACGCGGCGGCGGAGGTAGACGAGGAATCCGGACAGACCGTGGGCGAGTGAGGCCTGCGCGCACTGCTGGTAGGACGCGGCGGCGTCGATGGACGCGAGGGGATCGGCGAAGAGCTCCTCGCCCGTGACCCGCCGCAGCTCCAGGATCGCCAGGCCGGGCCCGGTCGAGCCGATCCCCAGGTAAGGAAGAGTCCTCCATCCCTCATCGAACTCGAGAGTGTTGTTCCGGGTGATCGCACAGCGCGCCAGATCGGCGTCGACGGCTCGTATCGCGAGCGTGATGTACAAGTCGTCGCCAGTGGCTTCGTGGAGTCGGGCGAACAGGATCGCGGCCGCAGACCATCCGTGCAGGAGGCCGACGGAGGCTCCTCGGACGTCCTCATCGAGCAGCGTGGTGAGATGGTGGGCCGCCTCCGACGGGTCCCCTCCGTCTGCGAGCTCGGCGAGCCCTGCACCGGCCCACCCCGACCACAGCGTCGGACCTGAAGGGGCGGCCGAGGGCCTGCGGTCGAGGACCTCGAGTGTGCGCGCGAGTCCTGCCTGGCGAGCCGCGTAGCGAATTCCCTCGCGTCCGCAGAGACCACGCGACCGCACCTGGGCCACGCGAGCGGCGAGCCAGTGATCGGCGGCCTCGAGGTCGACATCTCCGGATCGTCCTAAGACAGCGACGACTCCAGCCGCGCCGTAGGGGAATCCGGCACGGTGGTCCGCGCTGTCGCGGGCGAGGACAGGGATGTCTCCGGGAACGACCGGCGAGTCGTCCGTCCACTGAAGCACCGATGCGACACCGCGGGCGATCTGGCCGCGCAGCTGGTCGTCCGAGAGGGCGGCGAGTCGACCGACGTCTTCGTCGATCGACCTCTGACCGGAGGCGGGGAGTACGTCGAGGGTGGAGGTCCTGATCGACCGCAGCACGGCGGGCGGAACCGCGAGATCGTCTGCGGCTGCTCGGAGGAGCTGCTCGATCTTCGCGACGTTGCCCTGGTCGGCGATCGTCGCTTGGGGGAAGAGGAGATCGAGTTCGAGGATGCCGAGCGACCACTCGTCCGCTTCCGTCCCCTTCAGGCCTTCCAGGGGCTCGTAGCCGGGCGCTCCCTGGCGACAACGCCACTCCGGATCCATTCGATGCGCGAACTCGAAGTCGAGGAAGCACGGGTGCGTGCCGTTCCGCATGATGACGTTCTTCGGGTGGATGTCGCCGAGCAGCCATCCTGCGCGGTGCACGGAGGCGAGAGCGGCGTCGAGGCGAGCGACGGTCGTGGTCAGCCAGGAGGTGTATGCAGGGTCACCGACGCGCCACGGTGCTGGTCGGAGCAGCGGAGTCCTCGTCATCCATTCGCGCTTCAGATCGTTCCCCTCGATGTGCTCCATGACCAGGTATCGGTGCTCCCAGGCCGTGAAGGATCCGTAGAAGACGGGTACGCAGTCCAGGGACTGCAGATCGACGAGCACCTCCTCCTCATGAGCCAGGCGAGTCACGGCGTCGACTCCGTCGGCGTCCAACCCGGCGTGCGGGCGCGCCTCCTTGAGGACCACGATCGTCCCGATCGGCACGAATTCGTCGGTCGTCGCTTCAGCGAGATAGACACCACCACCGTTCGAGAAGTGCAGCGCTGAGAGCATCGTGAAGCCGAAGGCGACCTCTTCCTCGTTCTCCGCCCCGACAGTGACGGACTCCGGTAGTGAAGCCCACGGGGGAGGTGTGAACGTCGGCCGCCGGACGTCCTCCACCTCGTTCCCGTCCGGGTCGAGCACCGTCGAGACGAAGCCGCTCTCCGTCTCGGACGGGACGAAGGCGCCGTAACGGAAGTGCACAGGCCCGGACTTCCACCGCCGGTCGGACAGTACGTACGGGCCTCTGAACCCGCGAAGACGGACGTCGAGGTCCTCCAGCGCTCGGGCGAACTCGTCGTCCGAACCGGGATACACGGTGATGAACTTCCCAGCTCCCGCTCGATCGGCGTACTTGCCGTTCTGCATCAGAAGGTGAGAGGTGGTCGAGAGATGTTTGAAAGGCAGTCGGGAGGCGAAGCAGTAGCGTGCAGCAGCGGCGAGGACCTTCTCCGCGTCATCGAGTGTCGACGAGAGGTGGAGCTTCCATCCCTGACGAGGGAGGAGGCAACCGTCCGGCATCCAGTTCCGCCACGGCCGCGACTCCCTCACCTGCCAGTCCTCCGGAGCGAAGGACGCGACGTCGAAGGCGTCGCCATCGATGTCGTCCCCCT
Organism: Rathayibacter sp. AY1C4; assembly: GCF_002932195.1. Taxonomy (NCBI): domain Bacteria; kingdom Bacillati; phylum Actinomycetota; class Actinomycetes; order Micrococcales; family Microbacteriaceae; genus Rathayibacter; species Rathayibacter sp. AY1C4. Next base: position 24,621 of record NZ_PSWE01000021.1, read on the forward strand.
CCTCGGCGACCGCGTAGAACGGGTTGCCCGGGCGGCAGTACCGGAGATATTCGAGGTCGAGCGGCATCGCTTCCCTTTCCTGTCCGACTTGTCTCGCGGTGCGGGATGCGGCTCCCGGCGCTGACTTCGAGGCTAGGAAGGTCCGCAGTCGACCACCTCCCGCCGAAGTCACGGATGAGGATGACCGGAGTCACGGTGAGGGCGTGACTGCGGTCACGGGTCGGCATCCCGGAGTCGGAGCTACAGTTGTCGACATGGGCTCAACTCCGGAGACGGCGGCGGAGATCTCTGCGCCGTCAGCGGCAGGACACGAGCGGGTCGCGGTCGCGCCGTCCCTGTCGAGCACCGTGGACAGGACCGTCATCGCACTTCAGGCGATCGCCCTGTGCTGCCTCGTCCTGGCAGGGATCCTGGGCGTCGTGGACTCCGCGCAGAGAGGCACGGGTGCAGCGGTCGCGGTCACATGGCTCGCGCTGGTGCCTGTGATCGCCGGGCTCTGGGCCGTCCGGCCCCGACTGATCCGAGCGGGACACGGGGTCGCCGTGACGACGGTGTCCATCGTCGCGGCGACGCCGGTCGTCGTCTTCGGCCGGCTCGATTTCACGATCCCGGTCCTCCTCCTCGTCGTGGCGTTCGCGGTGGTCGACGTCTCGCTCCGCGCAGGGGCGCACGCGATGATCTGGATCGCCTCCGTCGGACTGGCCCTCCATGTCGGGGGCGCCGTCGGCTCGGGGAGGGCGCTGCTCTCCGGAGTGCTCGACGGTCTGCTCAACGTGGTGCCCGTGGCCGTGCTGATGTGCTTCGGGATCGCCCTGGGACTCTCTCTTCGCGGCTTCGAGAGCGAGCGATCCGCCGACCAGCGTGTGATCAGGCGGTTGCATCGCGCCTCCGAGACGGAGAAGGAGCTGCTGCTGTCGGACGAGCGCGCCCGGAGCGCACGCGAGCTCCACGACGGCCTCGGGTACAAGCTGACCCTCGTCTCGATGAGTCTCGAGCTCGCTGATCGCCTGCGCTCCGCCGATGCCGAGCAGGCGTGGGCCGAGGTCCGCACCGCCCGATCCACGTCGAGCGAGGCTCTCGCGGACATGCGGATGTGGGTACGAGCGCTCAGTCCCTTCCGGGACGCGGGCGCCCGCGGCCTGGCTGCGCTGGAGTTGATCGCGGAGTCCTTCCGCGGCACGGGCGTGACCGTGGATGTGGTCGGCGACGAGGCGTCGGACCGTGTGCTCACCAGCGACGATGAGACCGCGCTCGTCGTCTACCGAGGCGTGCAGGAAGGGCTGACGAACGCTCTGCGGCACGGCGCTGCCCGCAGAGTCCGCATCGATATCGAGACGGACGACGTCCGGCTCGAGCTCTCGCTGCTCAGCGACATCGGCGCGGGAAGGAGCAACGGGATCAGCGACGGCGAGCCTGTGCTGGGGTTCGGGCTGCGCGGCCTCGACGATCGCGCGACGGCTCGCGGAGGTCGGTTGACGGCGCGGCGCATCGGCGACCGGTTCCTCCTGCGCCTCTCGATCCCTCTCGGAGGCGCCGACGGGGAACGGGAGAGCCGCGCCTCGTGACGGAGACGACACCGAGGCGAGTGCTGCTGGTGGAGGACCAGCAGATGATCCGCCGTGGGCTGGTCATGCTCCTCTCGACGGTCGAGGGTGTCGTGGTCTCGGCCCAGGCCGAGAACGGACAGGCTGCTCTGCACATTCTGCGCACGACGGAGGTGGACGTCGTCGTCACCGACGCGCGGATGCCGGTCATGGGCGGCGTGGAGCTCGCCGCCGAGTGTGCGCAGCTCCATCCGCGTCTGCCCGTCCTCCTTCTGACGACCTTCGACGACGACGCGCTCGTGCAGGCGGCCCTCTCGGCCGGCGCTTCCGGATTCCTCCTGAAGGACACCTCGGTGGAGGGTCTCGTCGTGGCCCTCGACGCGGTGATCGCCGGCGGGATGGTGATCGATCCGCGCGTCGCCCGGCCGGCCGTCCAGCCGGGTCGCACCGGCGAGAGCCCGCTGACGCTGCTCACGCGGAGCGAGCGGGTGGTCGCCGAGCTGGTGGCCGAAGGGCGGAACAACAGGGAGATCGCGGCCGCCCTCGTGCTCGCCGAGGGCACCGTGAAGAACCACGTCTCGGCGCTGCTGCGCAAGCTCGGCCTCCGCGACCGCACCGCCCTCGCGCTCACGCTCTACAAAGGCTTCCGCCCCGACGGCGCCTGAAGGCGCTGGTCGGATTGCGGCCCAGGCGCGGCCGTCCTCGGGCGCCCGACCCGCCGCCTATCCTTGAGGGCGATGTCGAACTCCCGCGCCGAGGCCGCCTACCTGCGCTCCCTCGGCGCCTTCCGGACGCCGACCCTGGATCTCCTCCACGGCCGGTACGCCCCGTTCGTCGTCGCCGCCCTGTCGCTCGTGTTCACCGTCGACCGGCAGGCCGTGGCGGTCGCCGACGCGCACGCCGAGGTGGGGGAGCTGCTCGAGGAGCTGCGCTCGGCCGGGTACGACGAGGGCGAGCGCGCTCTGCCGAGCGGCACGGCGCGCGAGGTGTGCCGCTACTGGGTCCGCGTCGGCTGGCTCGTGCCGCAGATCGAGGGCGAGGCCGAGGTCTACCGGCTGAGCGCCCACGCCGTGAGCGCCCTCGAGATCACCGGGCGCACCGGAGGTGGACGCACGCGCGTCTCGAACTCGCGGGTGCGCACCCTGCTGGAGGCGGTCGAGCGGCTGGCCGCGGACGTCGATCCCGACCCGGAGGCCCGCCTCTCGCGGCTCCGCGAGGAGCGGGCGCGCCTGGATGCCGAGATCGCCGCCCTCGAGGAGGGCGCCGGTCTCGAGCCGGCCGACGACGAGCAGCTCCTGGAGGAGGCCGAGAACGTGGTGCACCTCGCCCGCGAGCTGCCGGCCGACTTCGCGCGGGTGGCGGAGTCGATCAAGGCGATGCAGCGCGACGTGGTCGCGGACCTGCGCCGCGACGTCCGTCCGACCGGCGAGGTGCTGCGGGAGTACCTCGAGCGCGGGCAGCACGTGATGCAGGCCACCAGCGAGGGCCGTGCGTTCGCCGGAGCCCTCCGCCTCCTGGGCGACCCCGAGCGGATCGATGCGCTCGCCGATCAGCTGCACACCGTGCTCGTGCAGCCGTTCTCCCGCCTGATGGACCCGGCCCAGCGCGGGGAGCTGGCCGCGATCGGCCGCCGGGTGGAGCTGGGCGTGCAGGAGGTCCTGACCGCGCAGCGTCGCGCGTCCCACGTCATCACGGGCCAGGTCCGCACCCACGACCCCGCTCGCGACCGCCAGGTGGACGAGCTGCTGCGCGACGTGATGGCGGGGCTCCAGGAGTGGACGGGCGGGATCTCGCCGGACGCGCCGGTCACGCCGCTGCGGCACCTGCCCGTCGCCGGGATCGGCCACCTGCGCCAGACCCTCGGCGACGTGCGCCCGGCCGGCGGGCCGGCGCCCCTGGCCGGAGACGACGGCGACGCCGAGTTCGTCGGCGACGACAGCCGGGCCTGGGGCGGTCCCCGCTACGCGGAGCTGGAGGCCTACGTGGCGGAGCTCGGCGACGAGTTCGATCTGGCGGACGCGTTCAGCGCGGCTCCGGAGGACACGCGACGGCCCGTCGACCTGCTCGGGCTGCTCGAGATCGCGCACCGGACGGGCCTCGTCGACCGCGACGGCTACTCCGTCGTGAGCACGCGCCGACCCGACGGGACCGTGCGCCGCTTCGCCTTCGGGTCCGTGACCGCCCGCACCGAGGAGGAGACCGACGATGAGTGACACCCTGGCGACCGACGGGACCGCCGCCGATCCGTTCATCGCGCCCGTGTCGATGGAGGAGGACCCCGACGAGCTCTTCCCCGGCGACCGCGGCGTCCTCGACACCGAGGTGCGCCGGGTGCTCGTGCACGTGCTGCAGCGCCGCTTCCTCCTCGCCGACCGCCACCGCGAGCAGTGGGCCGTGCTCCAGGAGCACCGGCAGCTGATCGAGTCGCGGCTGAACGACCTGTTCGTGCGGCTCGTCGTCGACCACGAGCGCGGGGTCGCCTACAAGCAGCAGGTGCGCTCCGACGAGGTGGAGATGCCGGTGCTGCTGCGCGACCTCCCCTACACCCGCGCCGAGACGCTGGTGCTGGTGCACCTGCGCACGGTCCATCAGCGGGAGTCGGCGGCCGGCGAGGCGTCGGCGCGCGTGGACGTCGAGGAGGTCGAGCAGACGGTGCTCAGCTACTTCGCCGACGCCGAGCGCGACACCGCCCGCCGGCAGCGCATGGTCCGCAAGGCGCTGGAGCGGCTCGGCCGCGACGGCATCGTCGACGAGGAGTCCGCAGGGCGGTACCGGATCAGCCCGATCGTGGAGATCGTGCTGAGCGCGCCGAAGCTGCGGGAGCTGAGCGACTGGCTGCGCGGGCGGGCGGGCGAAGACGCTTCCTCGGTGGTCGCAGAAGCGGCGCCCGCCGAGGAGCCCGGCTCGGACGATCCGGAGCAGGCGGACGACGACGCGCTCGAGGACGACGGCCTCGACGAGGACGCGGACCCGCCCACGGACGGCGTCCTGCCCGGGACCGATGTCGCGGACGACGAGCCGGCCGACGACGAGCCGCTGGACGACGAGCCGACCGACGACGACACCCCCGACCCGGAGGACGACCCCCGATGACGATGCTCGACACCCTCTTCGGCCTGATCCCCGCCGCCTCCCGCGGTCAGCAGTGGCTCGCCGAGGACCTGCAGCTGGTCAACTGGGGCGGCTACGACGGCGCGCACCGGGTCCGCTTCTCGCCGGGGGCCACACTGCTCTGCGGCGGCTCCGGCTCCGGCAAGTCCACGCTGATGGACGCCTACATCGCCCTGATGATGCCGCACACCACGCCGTTCAACGGCGCCTCGAACGGCGGAGTGACGGGCCGTCCGCGCGGCGAGGACCAGCGCAACATCCTCTCCTACGCGCGCGGCAAGCTCGACGAGTCGCGCACGGACGAGGGCACGACCATGCGCGTCCTGCGCGGCGACGGAGTCGACACCTGGACCGCCGTCGCGATGACCTGGGTCGACCACGACGGCTCGCGCTTCAGCGCGGTCCGCGCCTGGTATGTCCCGGCCGGCTCCCGGGTGCTCGAGGAGACCGTGCGGATCCGCGCGAGCGCCGAGGGCCCGGTCGACCTCGCCGCGCTCGACCGGGCGGCGGCGCACCGCTTCTCCGACGCGTCGCTGCGCGCGGCGGGCCTGGATCCGCTCGGCACCGACCGCGAGTTCTCGGCGCGTCTGCACGCGGTGCTCGGCATCGGAGCGGCGGGAGCCGGATCGAAGGCGATGAGCCTGCTCGCCCGCATCCAGGCCGGTCAGCAGATCACGACCGTCGACGACCTCTACAAGCGGCTCGTGCTCGAGGAGCCCGAGACCCTGGCCTCCGCCGACGCGGTCGTCGCCCACTTCGACGAGCTCGAGAGCACGCGGCAGCGGATGCTCACCGCGCGCCAGCAGGTCGCGGCACTCGAGCCGTTGCGGGGTTTGCGCCTGCGCATCGCCGCGTCCGCGGAGCGCGTGCGCCTCATCGACGCGCTCGGGGAGTTCGATGCCCCGGTGTCGCCGGCGGCCCTGTGGCGCGCTGAGCAGCGCCTCGGCCTGCTGCGCGACGTCGAGGTCGAGCTGCGCGAGCGCACCCGCGCCGTCGACGCCGTGCTCCGCGAGAAGCGGGCGCTCGCCGAGGCGGCGGAGTCGGAGCGGGACGGGCTCGCTGAGGTGCTGCGGGCCTCCGGCGGCGACCGCCTCGAGACGGCCCAGCGCGAGCTCCGCGAGGTGGAGCGGCGGCTGGGAGCGGCGCGCGAGAACCGCGCCCGGCTCGAGGAGGACCTGCGCGCTCTCGGCGAGCCGGAGACCACCCGCGAGCGGTTCGAGGCGGTGCTCGCCCGGGCGGCGAGCGCGGCCGACGCCAAGCGCAGCACCCGTGCGGCCTGGTCGGACGCGGTCGCCGAGCGGAAGGCCGCGGCGCGCGAGCTCGCCGAGCTCGAGGCGGAGCAGCGCTCGGCCTCGGACCGTCGGGACAGCATCCCCCGGCCTCTGCACGAGGCGCGCGAGCGGATCGCGGAGGCAGCCGGCCTCACCGCCGACGACCTGCCCTTCGTCGGCGAGCTGGTCGAGGTGCGTGCCGAGTTCGAGCCCTGGCGCGAGGCGTTCACGCTCGCCCTCGGCGGCTTCGCGACGACGCTGATGATCGACTCCGCCCACCTCGACCGCTTCCGCCGCGCCATCGACTCCCTCCGGCTCCCGGTCCGGCTCCGCTACGAGGGCGTGGAGACCGGGCTCGAGGAGGTGCGGGGCCTCGACCCGCAGACGCTGCCCGGGCGCCTCGACTACCGCGCCACCGCCTTCACCGGCTGGCTGCAGGACCGGCTCGAGGACCGCTTCGGCTACGTGTGCGTCGACAGCGCTGCGGAGCTCGGACGCCACCGGCTCGCCCTGACCCTCACCGGTCAGCTCTCGCAGGGGCAGCGCGGTGCGCACGGCGGCCACGGCGCCGCGAACGTCCTCGGCTTCTCCAACTCCCGTCGACTCCGCGAGCTGAACGCCCTGGTCGAGGCGGCCCGGGCCCGCAGCGCGGCGGCCGTCTCGGCGGCGTCGGCGGCGGAGGAATCCCTCGATGCACTCGACGACCGGATGACGCGCCACGCCCGCCTCGCGCTGGTGAGCTGGGAGACGGTCGACGTCGAGTCGCTGCTCGCCGAGCAGGAGCGCTGGGAGGCGGTCGGCGCCGAGGCTGCGGAGGCGAACCCCGAGCTCGCCGGCCTGCAGGAGCAGATCGACGGGCTGCGCGGCCGCCTCGAGCGCCTCCGCCAGGAGATCGCGCGCGCCGGTGTGGAACGCGAGCGGATCGAGGCGGAGTGGGCCGTCGTGGTCGACGACGTCGACGCGAGCCAGGCGGTTCTCGATGCGGCGGAGCGCGCAGGACGCGAGCTCGACGACGACCAGCGCGCCTTCCTGGACGCCCGGTTCACGCTGACCGAGGCCGCGGCGTCCGGCAGCGCCTCGGACGTCCTGGTCCGCTTCGACGCAGCACTCGCCACGGCGGCGCAGCGACTGGCGGAGGACCGCCGCTCCGCGGCCGAGGCGCACGAGCAGCAGCGCGAGAGCGCCGGCCGGATCATGGCCGGCTTCCTCGACCGCTGGCCGAATCCCAACCTGCTCGCGGACCCCGAGGCGTCCGCGGGCGACTTCGAGCGGCTGCTCGACGCCCTCGAGACCAGCGGCCTGCACCGGCTCGAGACCGAGTGGCGCGACAGCCTGCTCACGCTCTCCGGCAACGACCTCACGAGCTTCGACTCCACGCTCGGCCGCTCGCTGCGCGAGATCCGCGAGCGGATCGAGCCGATCAACGTGATCATGCAGGACCTGCCGTTCTACGACGACGGCCACCGCCTGCAGATCACGACGCGCGAGAACCAGTCGGAGGTGCGCCGTCGCTTCCGCCGCGAGCTCCGCGAGGTGCGCGCGCAGATCCAGGCCGTGTCCGCGGAGGAGGAGCGCGAGCAGGTCTACCGGCGGATGTCCCGGCTCATCCAGCGGCTGCGGCGCACCGCGCCCGACTTCGGCGACCTCGTCGACGTCCGCAACCACGTCCGGGTCAGCGCCGAGCGCGTGGACGCCGTCACCCGAGCGCACGTGGCGCTGTACGACCACATCGGCGAGAAGTCCGGCGGGGAGTCGCAGGAGCTGATCGCCTTCATCGTCGGAGCGGCGCTGCGCTATCAGCTCGGCGACGCGGGAGCAGACCGCCCCCGGTACGCCCCGGTCTTCATGGACGAGGCGCTGATCAAGGCCGACGCCCACTTCACCAAGCGGGCGATCGGTGCGTGGCGCGGTCTCGGCTTCCAGCTCGTGATCGGCGCCCCGAACGACAAGTACAGCGCGATCGAGCCGCACGTCGAGGTGGAGTACGACATCCTCAAGGACACGCGCGGACGCTCCTGGGCCAGGCCGAAGGTGGGCCTGGCCCCCTAGGGCTGCGTGCCGATCTTCGCGTGGCTGCGCGAGTAGGCGAAGTAGATCGCGAAGCCCACGGCCAGCCAGATCAGGAAGCGCAGCCAGGTCTCGATCGAGAGGTTGAGCATCAGGTAGGTGCAGATCAGGGCCGAGAGCAGCGGGAGCCACGGGTTCAGCGGGACCCGGAAGCCGCGCTTCAGGTCGGGCCGCTTGCGGCGCAGCACCACGACGCCGACCGAGACCAGCACGAACGCCGAGAGCGTGCCGATGTTGACCATCTCCTCGAGCACGCCGATCGGAGTGAGCCCGGCGAGCAGCGCGACGACGATGGTCACGACCACGGAGGTGAACCACGGCGTGCGCAGGCGCGGGTGGACGGTGGCCAGGCGCCGGGGGAGGAGCCCGTCGCGCGCCATCGCGAAGATGATGCGCGTCGCTCCGATCAGCAGCGTCAGCACGACGGTGGTCAGACCGGCGACGGCGCCGGCCGAGATGACCGTCGCCATCCAGGTCTGCCCGTGGTAGGCGAACGCATTGGCGAGCGCGGCCGACGGGTCGAGCTCGCGGTAGGGGACCATGCCGGTCACGACGAGGGCGACGGCGCAGTAGAGGACCGTGCAGATGATCAGCGAGGCGATGATGCCGATGGGCAGGTCGCGCTGGGGGCGGCGGGTCTCCTCCGCGGTCGTCGCGACGACGTCGAACCCGATGTAGGCGAAGAACACCAGGGAGGCGCCGGCGATGATGCCGCCGACGCCGAACGTGGCCGGCTCGATGCCCGAGAGGAACTGGAGCAGCGGCTGGGTCAGACCGGACGCGGACTGCGAGGGCTCGGCGGCGGGGACGAACGGGGTGTAGTTGGCGGTGTTCACGAACTGCAGGCCCGCGATGATGACGAACAGGACGATGAACAGCTTGATCGCGACGAGCACCAGGTTGACGCGCAGCGATTCCTTGATCCCGAAGGTCATCAGCGCGCCGAGCGCGAGGACGAGCAGGATCGCCGGCACGTCGACCACGCCGCCGTAGGTGAGCGCCGGCGGGAGAGTCACTCCCAGCTGCTGCAGCAGCGACCCGAGGTACGCGCTCCACCCCTGCGCGACCACGCTCGCTCCGAGGAACAGCTCGAGGATCAGGTCCCAGCCGATGATCCAGGCGAAGAGCTCGCCGAGGGAGGCGTAGGAGAAGGTGTAGGCGGAGCCCGACACCGGGACCGTGGAGGCGAACTCGGCGTAGCACATGGCCGCGAGGGCGCAGGCGAATGCGGCGACGACGAAGCTCAGGACGATCGCCGGTCCGGCGATGTCGTGGGCGGCGCGGCCGGTGAGGGTGAAGATGCCGGCGCCGATGACGACTCCGACGCCGAAGACCGTGAGATCGAGCGCGGTCAGCGACTTCTTGAGCTTGTACTCGGGCTCATCGGTGTCGGCGATCGACTGCTCGACGGACTTGGTGCGGAGGAGGCTCACGGTGGTTCTCTCTGTGGGCTGCGGGGTGGAGGCGCGAGGGCCACTGGGGAGGATAGCGGTGCGGGCGCCTCTGCCGCGCCGGGCGTCGCGCGAGTACGCTTCCCGGCCATGAGCAGGATCTTCTCCGTGGCGTTCGCCGACGTGCACCCCCTCTACGTGGCGAAGGCGGAGCGCAAGGGCCGGACGAGGGAGGAGGTCGACGAGGCGGTCCGCTGGCTCACCGGCTTCTCGGACGAGGAGCTGGCCCGGCACCTCGAGAGCAGGACGACCTTCGAGGAGTTCTTCGCGGAGGCGCGCCTGCCTCCGCAGGCCTCGGCGATCACGGGAGTGATCTGCGGCGTGCGAGTCGAGACGATCGAGGATCCGCTGATGCAGCGCATCCGGTACCTCGACAAGCTGATCGACGAGATCGCGAAGGGACGGCCGATGGCGAAGGTGCTGCGGGCTCCCGCGGCCGGCTGAGCCGCCGGCCCCGGACGCTCCTCCACAGGCGCCGGTCCGCCCCGGTTCTCCCCGGTCCGAGCCTGCGGGATCCTGCACCGCCGGCGACGCGAGCAGGGTGTCGGACATGACATCCACACAGCGAACCCCTGCTCCTCCGTCCCGCCGCCGCGATCCCGAAGTCCTGCGGGCGAGCGCGATCCAGGACCTCCTGGCGGCCGTCCCCTCCATCATCGGCATCCGTCCGGAGGAGTCCGTCGTGGTGGTGCCGTTTCTCGGCACGCGCGCCGGGGGAGGCTTCCGGATCCCGCTCCCGGAGACGCTGCGCGGGATGGAGGCGGAGGCGCTGGCGGGCGGCTGCGCGGCCATGATGGAGACGATGCCGCGGGCCACCGGTGTGCTGGTGGTGGTCTGCACCCGTGCGGGCTACGCCGAGGAGCGGGGGATCCCGCATCTCGACCTCGGCCACGCGGTGCTCCGGCGCCTGGAGCGCACGCGCCTGGACATCATCGCCGTGGCCTGCATCGCCGCCGACGGATGGGGGCGCTACACGGACGCCGAGGAGTGCCGCAGGCCACGTCCGCTCCTCGAGATCGAGCGGAGCGAGACCGGCGTCCTCGCCCGAGCGGTGGCCGATGAGCCTCTGGACATCGACGCGCTCTCCGTGCTGCCGCCGGTCGTCGAGGAGGATCGCGCGCTCGTCGCGGAGGTGCTCCGCCGGCCGCCCCTGGTCGGCGACACGGAACGGCTCGTCGAGCGCTGGCTCAGCGGACCGCGGGACGTCCGCCGCGAAGGACTGATCGTGCGGACCCTGCAGTCGCCGCCCCTCCGAGACCGGGTGACCGTGCAGATCGCGCGGAGCCCGCAGGCGGGAGTGGGAGTGCCGCCCGGCGCGGTGGGCGAGGCCCGCGCCGGAACGGACGACGACCACGACCTCGAGCTGTCGGCACTGCTGCTCGGCAGCGGGCGCGCTCCGGAGCGCGCCCGTCTGGCGCGGGCGACCGGGCTCCTCGCCCGTGCCGCCGCGCTGGCGCCGGAGGAGGCGCGCTCCTCCGTGCTCACCGTTCTCGCGTGGTGCTGGTGGGCGAGGGGAGTCTCGAGCCTCGCCGGGCTCCACCTCGACGAGGCGCTGCGGCTCGACCCCGACGACTCGATGGCCCGGCTCTACGCCTCGCTGTTCGCGGCCCGCCCCCTGCCGGACTGGGTGCTCGCGGCCGCTGCCGAGGCCCTCGATGCCGCGAGCGCCTGAGGTCGGGCGCCGGTCGGTGCGCTCGCCCCGGAGACGGATGCTCTTGCGCGGGGGAGGGGACGGCCCTAATGTGCAACCACATGGTTGTACGAATGGACGCCGACATCGACCTGCTCTTCCGGGCGCTGGCCGACAGCACCCGCCGCGACATCGTCGCCCGGGTGCTGGTCGGCGAGCAGTCCGTCTCCGCACTCGCGGCGCGCTACGAGATGTCGTTCGCGGCGGTGCAGAAGCACGTGGCCGTCCTCGAGCGGGCGGCACTCGTCCGCAAGCGGAGGAGGGGGCGGGAGCAGCTGGTGCAGGGCGAGGTCGCCGCAGTGCGGCGGGCGTCGCGCCTGCTCGACGCCTACGAGCAGCTGTGGGCGGGGAGGATCGACCGCATGTCGGACCTCCTCGACGAGGAGTGACACCCGCGAGCCGACCGGCGCGCGGGATCTGCTGGAGGGAGAGGCGCGATGAGCGTGCTGCAGTCCGTGAAGGACATCGAGGAACTGACCCTGACCGTGACCGCCGAGTTCGACGCGGGGATCGAGCGCGTCTGGCTCCTCTGGACGGATCCGCGCCGCCTCGAGCGCTGGTGGGGGCCGCCGACCTGGCCGGCGACCTTCGAGCGGCACGAGCCGGTCGAGGGCGGACGGAGCGCCTACGTCATGACGGGACCGGACGGCGAGCAGGCGCGCGGCTGGTGGCGCGTGACCCGGGTGGAGGAGCCGACGCGGTTCGAGTTCGAGGACGGCTTCGCCGACGAGCGCGGCGACCCGGTCGACGCGCTGGGGATCACCCGGGCCACGGTCACCCTCGACGAGATCGAGCCGGGGCGCACGCGGATGGTCCTCAGCAGCCGTTTCGAGTCGGTCGAGCAGCTCGAGCAGATGGTCCAGATGGGCATGGAGGAGGGACTCCGCCAGGCGATGGGGCAGATCGACGCGATCCTGCTCGAGGACTGAGTCGGCGCCCATGGAGGTTCGGCGCTCGCCGCGCCGAGCCTCCGCGCTACTGCTCGGGGTCGGTGAGGGCGGCGGCGTAGGCGCGGACGGAGCGCTGGTACCGGGGGAGCCCCGGAGCCAGCGCCTCCAGCGCGATCCGCAGGGCCTCGTCGACGCGCCCGGCGCTGTGCAGGGCGAGCGCGAGGAACACCTCCCGCGCGGAGCCCACCGCGGGGTGCGCGGCGGCGCCGGCGAGGAGGTCGATCGCCTCATCGGTGCGGCCGAGGTTCCGGAGTGTCGAGGCGTACTGGATCGTCAACCGCGCCCGCCGCTCGTCATCCAGGCCGGCTGCGAGGGCGCGCTCGTACTCGACCGCCGCCTCCGCCTCGTGTCCCGCGCTGTCGAGGGCGCCGCCCAGCTCGAAAGCGGCGACTCCGTCGTGTCCCGGGTAGCGGGCTGCGAGGACGCGCATCCGCTCGACGACGCCGTCCGGGTCGTCCTGAGCGTCGAGGCGCTCGACCGCCGCGAGCCAGAGGGCGAGCGCGTCGGTCTCGGGGCGATCGGGGTCGGAGGCGCGTGTCTCGGTCACGCCTCCGACGCTACCGCGCCCGCACAGTGCGGCGGAGCGGGGCTACGAGGCGGTCGAGTCGGCGCCGTCGTCGTCCGACCCGCCGTCGTCGGAGCCGGAGGTGCCCGCTCCGACCGGCGCGGCGCGTCGCCCGGCCTCGATCAGGGCGGTCGACGCAGCCGCTCCGCCGATCAGGGCGAACAGCGCCCAGCCGGCTCCCCACTTGCGCTTGCCGATCAGGGCGTCGAACGAGAGCGCGCCGGGGCCGTCCGCGACGATCGCGGCCGTCGCCGCGACGAGGACGGCGTTGTACTCCCACCCGCCGCCCGCGTTCCACAGGCCGTTGCTCCAGTGCACCTTGCGCACGGCGGTGACCATCGTGGCGACGAGTCCGGCGGCGGCGAGCGGAGTCGCGGCGCCGAGGGCGAGAGCGGCGCCTCCGGCCGTCTCGGTCACCGCTGCGGCGACGGCGTTGCGCCGGGCCGGATGCATCTCCAGGCTCGACATCATCTGCTCGGTGCCGTCGAGGCCGGGGCCGTCGAACGAGCCCCGCAGCTTCTGCAGACCGTGTCCGACGAAGAGCCCGCCGACGGCGAGACGGAGAACGAGTGAGCCGACCTTCATGGTGACCTCCGGGGTGGGGTGGGGACGTGTAGTGCGAGGGTCCCGGCTGCGCCGCGCCCGGTCAAGGGGTCGCGCCCGGTGAGCGGGCCGCGCGGGAGGCGTGCGCGCTCGGGGAGGGCTCAGAGCAGCGTGTAGGCGGAGGCGTCCATCATCACGGTGCCGTCGGTGCACACCTGGAGCTCGGCGGGGGCGCGGACCGCGCCGTCCGGGGCGTCGAGGACCTCGGCGACGAGGTACGCGGAGGTCCCGACCGTGCAGCCGTAGGCGCCGGGGGAGTGCCAGGCGACCCGGACGTCCGCCCGGGCGCCCGGGACGAGGATCACGGGAGCGTCGGGGTTCGGGCCGGACGCGTCGGCGACCGCGCTGATCCGGTTCCCGTCGGCGTCGGTCGCGTAGACGCCGGGGATGCCCGCGAGAGCGCAGTCGGAGGAGGAGGTGCTGGTGAGCACGAGGTCGAAGGCGCTGTTCCCGGCACCCGACGCGTCGGGGTCGGGGCGGTACTCCATCGTCAGGTCGGAGCCCGTGCAGCGCGCCGCCGCCGGATCCGCGGCGGGAGAACCGGTCGACGAGGGCTCGGGGGTCGCCGTGACCGTCACGGTCACGGTGGGAGTCGGCGTCGGAGCGGGAGTCGGCGAAGACGTCGGGGTCGCGGTCGCGGTCGGTGTCGGGAGCGGCGTCCGCGCGGACGGGGCTCCGCCGCTGCCCGCGCAGCCGGTGAGGACGAGGACGAGTGCTGCTGCTGCCAGCGCGGAGGCGCCGGTCCGGTGCGAGAACGTGCTCATGTCCGCAGTCTGCCACCGCCCGGACCGATCGGCCCCGCGGATCCGCGAGCATTCTCGGAGGTCCCGGTCAGGGAGGCGGAGGACGGATGCGGCGGGCGTCCGGAGGTGCCCCTCCTCGCGCCCGCCGCACCGGGGTCGGCGCTAGACGCGGACGACCATCTTCCCGGTGTTGCCGCCGCGCATCATCGAGAGGAACGCGTCCACGGCGTGGTCGATGCCGTCGACGACGGTCTCGTCGTAGGCGATCTCTCCGTCGGCGAACCAGCCGGCCATCAGCCGGTTGAACTCCGGCGAGTGGTCGAGGTAGCCGGACAGCGTGAATCCGCGCAGCGTGAGACCGCGGGTGATGATGTTCGCCATGTTGTCGGGGCCGGGTGTCTTCTCGGTGCTGTTGTAGCCGGCGATCGCTCCGCAGAGCGCCGCGCGGCCGCCGTCGCGGAAGGCGTCGAGGGCCGCTTCGAGGTGGTCGCCGCCGACGTTGTCGAAGTACACGTCGATCCCGTCGGGCGCGGCCTCGGCCAGCTGCTCGCGGACCGGGCCGGAGTGGTAGTCGAAGGCGGCGTCGTAGCCGTACTTCTCGGTGAGCAGGGCGACCTTCTCGGCCGAGCCCGCGGATCCGACGACCCGCTCGGCTCCGAGGAGGCGCGCGATCTGACCGGCGGCCGAGCCGACGGCTCCCGCGGCGCCCGAGACGAAGACGGTGTCGCCCTCCTTCATGCCCGCGATGGCGGTGAGCCCGACGTACGCGGTGAGTCCGGTCATCCCGAGGATGCCGAGGCGGAGCGAGAGCGGCACTCCGGGGATCTCGGGGACGACGCGGAACTGCGACGACTCGGCCTGCACGACGTCGCGCCAGCCGAGCTGGTGCAGGACCGCGCTGCCGACGGGGAACGCGGGGTCGTCGGAGACGGTCACCCGGCCGACGGCACCGCCGGTCATGGTCTCGCCGAGGGCGAAGGGCGGGGTGTAGCTCTTCACGTCGTTCATGCGGCCGCGCATGTAGGGGTCGACCGAGAGGAAGGCGTTCTCGACGCGGATCTCGCCCGCGGCCGGGTCGCCGTACTCGACGGTCGCGGTCCGGAAGTCCTCGGCGACGGGCCAGCCGTCGGGGCGGCGGACGAGCTGGATCTGGGTGCTGGTGACGGTGCTCATAGGACCTTTCGTGGTGGTGGATCGGAGGGGATCAGAGTGAGAGGCCGACGGCGAGCGCGATCACCGCGAGCAGACCCGGGGTCATCTGGGTCAGCGCGGCGCGGCGCTTGGTCGGAGCGGAGAGGAGCAGGACGAGTGCTGCGGCGACCATCGATCCGGCGCCGGCGAAGACGAGGGCCGCGCCGACGGCGGTGGCGCCGATCGCGACGGCGACGATGCCCGCCACGGTGACGACGGCGAGGAAGAGGTTGTAGAAGCCCTGGTTGTAGGCCATCTCCTTCGTCGCCTCCGCCTCGCCGGCGGTCGTGCCGAACGTCGTTCGGGCGCGCGAGGTCGTCCAGAGGACCGACTCGAGCACGAAGATGTAGACGTGCAGCGCCGCGGCGAGAGCGGCGAGCACCAGTCCGAGAACGATCACGGCGGGCCTCCAGGCGATGGTCGTGGTGCGGAGGGCTCCGCACCGATTGTGTAACGACCAGTCCACAATATACTGGAGCGAGCGGTCCGCGCCAGTGCGGCGCCGCAGCTGTCACCCCTCAGGAGGAGCACCGTGGGTCGCACGCAGGGCTTCGACACCGAGCAGGTCGTCCGCGCCGCCCGCGCCGTCTTCTGGGAGAGCGGCTTCGAGGAGGCGTCCCTCCCGGACCTGGAGTCCGCGACCGGACTGCGCCGCTCCAGCCTCTACCACGCCTTCGGCAGCAAGCGTGGGCTCTTCGACGCTGCCGTGCAGAGCTACCTCGACGAGGTGGTGCGGCCCCGGCTCGCCCCGCTCGTCGATCCGCGAGGGGCGTCGCCGACGGCGCTCGAGGAGTACTTCACCGGGCTGCGGGCGGCGCTCGCCGACTCTCGCACGCTCTCCGCGAGGAGCGGCTGCCTGCTGCTCAACGCCGCGGGCGCGCCGATCGCGCGCGACGACGCCGTGCGCGAGGTGATCGCCGACTACCGGGCCGAGCTGCTGGGCGCACTGCGCGCCGGAGCGCTGGCCCGCTGGCCCGACGCGCAGGCGTGGGCGTCGGCTCAGGCGGACGTCCTCGTGTCGCTCCTGGTGGCCGCGCTCGTGCTGGCCCGCGTCGATCCGGCGCAGTCGCTCGCCACCGTGGACGCCGCGCTCGCGCTCGTCCGATCCTCCGCGCTCTGACGGCCGTCGCGACGAACGCCGGAGCACCGCTCTCGCGCCGGGCCCGCCCTCGCAGCCGGCGCGCCGGGTCGGCCCGCACAGCACGACGCCCCCGTGCGCCTCGCGTCCCGGTGGGACGGATGCGCGCGGGGGCGTCGGACGGGCGGGGTCAGTCGGTTCCGGCGTCGAACGCCGCACCCTCCGAGGCCAGGTCGGTGGCGCGTCCGAGCGCATCGGCCGCTGCGGACCCGCCGCCCTCGGTGATCGCGTCGGCCTCGCCGATCTCGAGCTCGCCGACGAGCTCGGCGGTCGGACCGCCGACGAGGCCGGCGGCCGCGTACTGCTCGAGCCGCGAGCGGGAGTCGGCGATGTCGAGGTTGCGCATCGTGAGCTGCCCGATGCGGTCCTCGGGGCCGAAGGCGGCGTCGCCGACCCGCTCCATCGAGAGCTTGTCCGGGTGGTAGCTCAGCGCGGGGCCGGTCGTGTCGAGGATCGTGTAGTCGTCGCCGCGGCGCAGACGCAGGGTGACCTCCCCGGAGACGGCCGAGCCGACCCAGCGCTGGATGGACTCGCGCAGCATCAGCGACTGCGGGTCGAGCCAGCGGCCCTCGTACATCAGGCGGCCGAGACGGCGGCCCTCCGAGTGGTACTGGGCGACGGTGTCCTCGTTGTGGATCGCGTTCAGCAGGCGCTCGTAGGCGATGTGCAGCAGCGCCATGCCGGGGGCCTCGTAGATGCCGCGGCTCTTGGCCTCGATGATCCGGTTCTCGATCTGGTCCGAGACGCCGAGCCCGTGGCGTCCGCCGATCGCGTTCGCCTCGAGCACGAGCGCGACGGCGTCCGAGAACTCGACGCCGTTCAGCGCGACGGGGCGGCCGGCCTCGAAGCGCACCGAGACGACCTCGGAGGCGATCTCGACCTCGTCACGCCACGACGCGACCCCCATGATCGGCTCGACGAGCTCGAGGCCGCTGGAGAGCTCCTCGAGGCGCTTGGCCTCGTGGGTGGCGCCCCAGATGTTGGCGTCGGTCGAGTAGGCCTTCTCGGTGGCGTCGCGGTAGGGGAAGCCGCGGGCGACCAGCCACTCCGACATCTCGGTGCGGCCGCCGAGCTCGTTGACGAACTGCACGTCGAGCCAGGGCTTGTAGATGCGCAGGCGGGGGTTGGCGAGCAGGCCGTAGCGGTAGAACCGCTCGATGTCGTTGCCCTTGTAGGTCGAGCCGTCGCCCCAGATGTCGACGCCGTCCTCGCGCATGGCGCGGACGAGGAGGGTGCCGGTCACGGCGCGGCCGAGGGGGGTGGTGTTGAAGTAGGTCTTGCCGCCGGAGCGGATGTGGAAGGCGCCGCACTGCAGGGCGACGAGCCCCTCCTCGACCAGCGCGCTCTTCGCGTCGACGAGGCGCGAGATCTCGGCGCCGTACTGGGCCGCGCGGGACGGGACGCTCTCGATGTCGGGCTCGTCGTACTGGCCGATGTCGGCCGTGTACGTGCAGGGCACCGCGCCCTTCTCGCGCATCCAGGCGACGGCGACGGATGTGTCGAGGCCTCCCGAGAATGCGATTCCGACACGCTCGCCCACGGGCAGACTGCTCAACACTTTCGACATGCCTCCGATTTTAGGAGGAACGGGGACCTCCTCCGTGCCGCGGGAGGTCCGAGCCGCCTCCCGGGGCACCCGCGCGGGGTGCGCTCCGGCCGTGGGAGCACGTCCTCCGTCGATCCGCGTCGATCGCCGACAACCCCGACCGGGGCGCGCGAGCCGGCCGGAGGCTCCGTGGTCCGGAGGCGGCGCCCGCGCAGCCGGCGCGGATCGCCCGCTCCGGCTGAGTGGTTCCGCGCGGCCCGGATGGACGGCCGTGGCGAGCGCGTGCCAGGCTCCGCTCGACCACGGCTTCCGCCGCCGCCGCCTCCGAAAGGGCTCTCCGTGCCACGACCTCCTCATCGCCTCGCGGCGATGGCCCTCGCCTGCCTGCTCGCCGCGGGCGGTTCCGCCGCTCTGGCGCCGTCCGCCCTCGCGACGCAGGCCGTCGCCGAGACTCCGACCGCCTTCGTCCCGGGGGAGACTCCGCCCGCCGAGGCGCGCGGATCGCAGACCTACACGAACGCCCTCCTCGGCGGCGACTCGCTCGACGCGGGCGAGCGCATCTTCTCGAACGGAGACTCCGCGAGCTTCGAGATGCAGGCGGACGGCAACGCCGTGATCTACGACGCCGGGCGCCGCCCCGTCTGGAGCACCAGGACCCAGGGCACCGGTGCGACCACGGTGCGGATGCAGGAGGACGGCAACCTCGTCGTCGTGACCGGCTCCGGCACGCCCGTCTGGGCGTCCGGGACCGCGGGAGAGACCGGCGCGCTCGCCCTCATCCAGGACGACGGGCAGCTCGTGCTCGTCCGCCCGAACGGGGACACGGCCTGGTCCTCGGCCGATGAGCAGGAGCCCGAGCCGGAGCCGATCGCCGACGTCCTCGACAGCGGGCGCGAGCTCTCTCCGGGACAGCAGCTGACCGCCTCCGACGGCCGCTCGCGCGCCGAGATGCAGAGCGACGGCAATCTCGTCGTCTCCGTGGACGGATCGCCGCGCTGGAGCTCCGTCACCTCCGGAGCGGGCAACCGCCTCGCGATGCAGACCGACGGGAACGCGGTGGTCTCGGCCCCCGGGTCCGGCGTGCGCTGGCAGGCGGGAACGCCCGGGAACCCGGGCGCGCGGATGCGGATGCAGAACGACGGCAACCTGGTGATCACCGCCGCCTCCGGACGGCCGCTCTGGGCGAGCTCGACCTCGCGCGCGCCCGAGATCCGAGACGTCCTCTCCTCCGGCTCGCGGCTCAGCCGGGGACAGCAGCTCACCTCGCCGGACGGCCGGTCGCGCGCCTCCCTGCAGGGCGACGGCAATCTCGCGGTCTACTCGCGGGGGGACGTCCGCTGGGGCGCCGGCACCCAGGGCGAGGGCGAGACGCTCTCGATGCAGTCGGACGGCAACGCCGTGGTCACCTCCGCCTCGGGCCGACCCCTGTGGGCCTCGGGTACGGCGGGCAACCCGGGATCCCGCCTGCAGATGCAGAACGACGGCAACCTGGTCGTCTACTCCGCCTCGGGCCGCGCGCTGTGGGCGAGCGACACTCCTCCGGCGCCGCCCGCGCCCGCCGTCCGGGACACCCTCTCCTCCGGGAACCGGCTGACCGCCGGTCAGCTGCTGCGCTCCTCCGACGGAGGAAGCGAGGCGGTCATGCAGGGCGACGGCAACCTCGTCGTGTACTCGCACGGCTCGGCCCGCTGGGCGGCCGGCACGTCCGGAGGCGGCAACCGGCTCGAGATGCAGTCCGACGGCAACGCCGTGGTCTACGCGGGCTCCGGCGGAGCGCGCTGGCAGTCCGGCACGGCGGGCAGCCCGGGCTCCCGGATGGTCATGCAGAACGACGGCAACCTGGTGATCTACTCGCCGCAGGGCCGCGCACTCTGGGCGAGCACGCAGGCCGCGGCACCGGCGCCGGCACCGGCGCCCGGCCCGGGACGACCTGCTTATCCCGGCGACGCTGTGAACTGCGACGACTTCCCGGACCAGGCCTCAGCTCAGCGGTACTTCGACCTGTACTACCCGTACTACGGCGATGTCGCAGGGCTCGACAGGGACGACGACGGGTTCGCCTGCGAGTCCAACTGAAGGCAGCGAAGGTCCGCCCCTGCCGGAGGGGCGGGCCTTCGGCGGTCCTCCGACGTCGAGAGCCTCGCCCTCCTCTCTCAGGCCCGAGCGGTCCCTTGCAGGCCTCCGGGCCGCGCCCGCGGGTCTCGAGTGGTGAACACGACCCGCCTGCGCGAGAGGCTCTCCGGCAGACGACCATCGACAAGGCGCCTTGCGCACTGATGCTCCGCTGCCGCCCGAGCTCCCGCGCCGCCGGGCGACCCGGCATGCTGGGGCAGGACTCCGCCGACGACGCGGATCGGAAGGACGCCATGACCCCGACGACCCCCTCCAGCCGCGAGAGCCTGCTGGTCACCCCTGACGAGCTCGCCGAGCTCATGGCCTCCACCGAGCCGCCGCTCGTCCTCGACGTGCGCTGGCGCCTCGACCGGCCCGACGGCCGCCCGGAGTACCTCGCGGGTCACCTGCCCGGCGCGGTGCACGTCGACCTCGATCACGAGCTGGCCGCCCACGGCGAGCCGGAGGAGGGGCGCCACCCGCTGCCTCCGATCGAGGTGCTGCAGGAGGCGGCGCGCGGCTGGGGGCTCCGCCGGGGCCGGTCCGTCGTCGTGTACGACGACGCGCGTAGCGTCCCGGCCGCGCGGGCCTGGTGGCTGCTGCGGGCGACGGGAGTGGAGGACGTCCGCCTGCTCGACGGGTCGCTCGCCGGCTGGATCCGCTCGGGGCGGGAGCTCGAGACGGGCGACGTCCCGCGCGAGCGGGGCGACGTCGAGCTGGCCTACGGTCGGCTCCCGGTGCTGGACATCCACGAGGCGGCGGCGCTGCCCTCGGCGGGCGTCCTGCTCGACGCCCGCGCCCCTGAGCGGTACCGCGGCGAGGTCGAGCCGATCGACCCGCGGGCGGGCCACATCCCCGGCGCTCGGAACGCTCCCGCGTCCGCGGCGCTCGACTCCGAGGGGCGGTTCCGGCCCGCCTCCGACCTGCGCGCCGGATTCGAGGCGCTCGGCGTGCGGGAGCACGCCCCCGTCGGCGTGTACTGCGGCAGCGGCGTCTCGGCCGCGGTCGACGTCGTCGCGCTCACGCTCGCGGGCTTCGCACCGGCGCTCTACCCGGGCTCCTGGTCGCAGTGGTCGAGCACGCCGGGCCGGACGGTGGCGACCGGCCCGGAGGCCTGAACCGCCTGCTCCGGAGTGCCCGCGGAGCTCAGCTGAGGCGGGAGTGCTCGCCGAGGTGGTGCCAGGTGCGGTTGTGGTAGACGAGCGGCGCCGTGGTCTCGGAGTCCTCGGGCACGTGGGCCTCGAGGGCGTGCACGGCGACGATCGTGGACGATCCCGCCTCCATGCGGTTGATCACCGTGCCGCGGATCCAGGCGGCGGCGCCCGGGAAGAACGGCTCGCCCGTGGGCAGCCGCGACCAGAGCGACGTGTCGGCGAAGCGGTCGATGCCGCTGGTCGAGCCCAGACGCGCCAGGTCGAGCTGCTCCGCCCCGAGCAGGTGCACGACCAGCGTCTCGGACGCCTGGATGGCCGGAGAGCTGGACGAGGCGGACGAGAGCGAGAAGACGAACAGCGGTGGCTCGGCGCTCACCGAGAAGACGGAGGTCGCGGTCAGGGCGACCGGGCCGGTGCCCGGGTCGGCGGTGATCAGCGCGACTCCGGCGGCGTGGTTGCGGAACGCGAGCTTGAAGTCCTCCGGGGAGAGTCCGGCGAAGGCGCGGTGCTCCGGCTCGCGGTCCGGGGTGGTGGCGAGGTTCTCGCGGCTCATCGGAGACTCCTGATCGATCGAGGGTGCGGCACGGGGTGGTGGCCCGCCGTCGCGCCGCAGCACGGCCCCTCCAGACTGGCGCACCGGCCGGGGGAGGGCCGCCCCATTGCGGAGTATGACGCCGCCACCTCGGGGAACGCCGATCCGCCGCTCCCTGTTCCCGATCACGCCCGATCGGGTGCCCGTCGTCGGCGCCGGCCTCCGCGCGCCCGTCGCTCGCCCTCAGCGCAACCCGTCGCTGCGGCCGCGGTCTGCGCGCAGACTCGAGGGCATGGCCCATCGTCAGCGCACGTCCACCGCGCATCCCGAGAGCAAGACCTGCGCCTCCTGCGGTCGCGAGATCGAGTGGCGCGCGAAGTGGGCACGGGACTGGGAGGACGTCCGCTACTGCTCGGACGCCTGCCGCCGTCGCGGAGTCGGACCGGAGGAGGCGCGGCTCGAGGAGGAGATCCGCACTGTCCTGCTCGCGCGAGCGGCGGCGTCGACGGCGTGCCCGTCCGAGGTCGCGCGCCGGGTCGGCGGCGAGGAGTGGCGGCCGCTGATGGAGCCCGCGCGCCGGGCCGCGCGCCGCCTGGTCGACCGGGGCGAGATCGACATCGTGCAGGGCGGACAGGTCGTCGACCCCTCGCGGGCGAAGGGCCCGATCCGGCTGCGGCGACGCCCCGGCGGACCCCTGTCGCCGGGCGGCGCCGCGGGCTAGCCTCAGCAGATGCCCAGCAGCGACGCCGTCGTCCTCACCGTCCCCGGACCGCACGGCGACCGGGAGGTGCGGATCTCGAGCCCCGAGCGCGTGCTCTTCCCGGAGCCGGGCATCACCAAACGCGAGGTCGCGGAGTACCTGATCGCCGTCGGCGAGCCGTTCGTCGCGGCGAACGGCGGCCGCCCCGTCTCGCTGCAGCGCTTCTCCTCCGGGATCGAGGGCGAGCAGTTCTTCTCGAAGAACCCGCCCAAGGGCGCGCCCGAGTACGTCCGGTCCGTCCCGGTGACGTACCCGAGCGGGCGGGTGCATCCGCAGCTCGTGATCGACGAGCCCGCGGCCGCCGTCTGGGCGGCGCAGATGAACACCGTCGTCTTCCACCCGTGGGCGTCCCGCGCCGATGCGCCCGACCTGCCCGACCAGCTCCGGATCGACCTCGACCCGCAGCCCGGCACCGACGTCGCCGACGCGGTCGTCGCCGCGCACGCGCTGCGGGAGGTCCTGCGGGAAGCCGGCCTCGACCCGTTCGTGAAGACGTCCGGCAACCGCGGCCTGCACGTCTTCGCGCCGATCGTCGCCGAGCACGAGTTCCTCGACGTCCGCCACGCGGTGATCGCCGCGGCGCGCGAGCTGGAGCGGCGGATGCCCGAGCAGGTCACGACGGCGTGGTGGAAGGAGGAGCGCGGCGAGCGGATCTTCGTCGACTTCAACCAGGCCAACCGCGACCGCACGATCGCCGGTGCCTACAGCCCGCGGCCGCTCGCGCACGCTCCCGTCTCCACTCCGCTGGACTGGGACGAGCTCGACGGCGTCGACCCGCGGGCCTTCACGATCCGCACGGTCCCGGCGCGCCTCGCCGAGCGCGGTGATCCGTGGGCCCGGATGCACGACGCCCCCGGTCACCTCGACGCCCTGCTCGGCTGGTGGGAGCGCGATGTCGCCGCCGGCCTCGGCGAGCTGCCGTTCCCGCCCGACTTCCCCAAGATGCCGGGCGAGCCGCCCCGCGTGCAGCCCAGCCGCGCGAAGAAGGCCTAGCCGAGGACGTCGCCGAGGTCGTACGCGGTCGGCTGCTCCAGCTGCTCCATGGTGCAGGAGGCGGCGTCGCGGTCCGGGCGCCAGCGCTCGAACTGAACGGTGTGCCGGAAGCGGTCGCCCTCGCGCTGGTCGTAGCGGACCTCGAGCACGAGCTCGGGACGCAGACGCACGAAGGAGGTGTCGCGGCCGCTCGAGAACCGGCTCCGCTCGCCCTCGCCGCGCACCGGTGCTCCCTCCGCGTCGCGCTCGACCGCGGGTGCGAGCTCCTCCAGGAGCTGCACGCGACGCTCGTCGCTGAAGGCCGAGGCCCCGCCGACCTGGCGGACCTCGCCGTCGTCGCCGTGCAGGCCGAGCAGGATCGAGCCCACGCCCGGCTTGGAGGCGTGCTCGCGGTACCCGATCGCGATCACGTCGGCCGTGCGGTGGTGCTTGACCTTGAGCACGGCGCGCTTCCCGGGGGAGTAGGGCGCGGCCAGGGGCTTCGCCACGACGCCGTCCAGTCCTGCGCCCTCGAAGCGCTCCAGCCAGTCGCGCGCCAGGGCCTCGTCGTCGGTGGCGCGGCCGAGGTGCAGCGGATGCGGGACGCCGGCCATCACCGCGGCGAGCGCCTCCCGCCGCGCCGAGTACGGCTCCTCGAGCATGCTGCGCCCGTCCACGGCGAGCAGGTCGAAGGCGACGAGCATCGCCGGGGTGGTCTCCGCCAGCATCCTCACGCGGCTCGCAGCCGGATGGATGCGCTGCGAGAGCAGGTCCCAGTCGAGCCGCTGGGCTCCCGGCTCGCCGGTCGCCAGGACGATCTCGCCGTCGAGCACGCAGCCGTCGGGGAGCAGCCGGAGGAAGGCCTCGACGAGCTCGGGGAAGTACCGGGTCAGCGGCTTGGAGCCGCGGCTCCCGATCTCGCACTCCCCGCCGGAGACCGAGACGATCGCGCGGAACCCGTCCCACTTCGGCTCGTAGGAGTATCCGCCCGCGACGGCGGTCTGCTCCGGCACCGCCGGAACGGCCTTGGCGAGCATCGGGGCGAGGGGGAGCGCGAACGGGAGGTCCATGCCCTGATCATCCCGGCCGCGGTCTCCGACC
This sequence comes from Rathayibacter sp. AY1C4, assembly GCF_002932195.1. Taxonomy (NCBI): domain Bacteria; kingdom Bacillati; phylum Actinomycetota; class Actinomycetes; order Micrococcales; family Microbacteriaceae; genus Rathayibacter; species Rathayibacter sp. AY1C4. The sequence goes on from NZ_PSWE01000021.1 coordinate 49,122, forward strand.
GCACCCCCTTCCGGAAGGCTGTGGACCGGCACGTTCCGGGCCCGCCGCGGAGGTTCGAGGCGTAGCGTTCCCGGCATGAGCATTGACTGGAAGCGCTGGACGCCCGTCGCCGTCGTCCCCGCGGTCGTCGTCGCCGCGGCCGTCGCCCTCCCCCTCTCGGCGAGCGCCGCGGGAGACCTCCCCGAGAAGTCCGCCGCCGACCTCCTCGCCTTCGTCGCCGAGAGCGACACCACGGCGTTCTCCGGCGAGATCCGGCAGACCTCGGACCTCGGCCTGCCCGACCTCTCGGCGCTCGGCGGCTCCGCCGGCTCGGCGTCCGCCGACCCCGCCGACTCCCTCGTCGAGCTCGCCACCGGCTCGCACCAGGCGCGCGTGTACGTCGACGCCGAGAAGGGCGTGCGCCTCCAGGTGCTCGACCGGCTCGCCGAGCGCGACGTCGTCGCCTCGACGACCGACGGAGTCTGGATCTACGACTCGAGCGCGAACACCGCCACCCACCTCGTGCCTCCCGCGGGCGGAGCCCCCGAGGCCTCGCCGGGCGATCAGGTCGTCACGCCGTCGTCCGCCACCGAGCAGCTGCTCGCCGCGATCGACCCGACGACCACGGTCGCGGTCGGCTCGGACGTCAGCGTCGCCGGGCGCGACGCGTACGAGCTCGTGCTCACGCCCCGCGACGGCGGCACCCTCGTGGGCTCCGTGACCGTCTCGGTCGACGGCGAGACGGGCCTCCCGCTCGGAGTAGCCGTGACCGCCCGCGGGGGCACCGCGCCCGCGTTCAGCGTCGCGTACACGAGTATCGACTTCTCGACGCCCGACGCGTCCCTCTTCTCCTTCACGCCCCCGGCCGGCGCCGAGGTGACGGAGCAGGCCGCTCCGGTCGACGACGAGGCGGACGCCTCCGACGCGCCCGCCGCGGACACGGCCGAGCACTCCGACGTCGTCACCACGGGCTCCGGCTGGACGAGCGTCGTCGAGCTGCCCGCCGGTGACGCCGACGCGCTCTCCTCGCTCGACGCGGTCACCACGCCGGTCGACGGCGGCCGCATCCTCTCCTCCGCCCTGCTGACCGTCCTCGTCACCGACGACGGACGCGTCCTCGCCGGCGCGGTCCCGGCCAAGACGCTCCGCGACGCGGCCTCCGCTCGGTGACGGCGGGCGAGCTCGCAGTCGAGACGCGGGGCCTCACCAAGCGCTTCGGGCGCCAGGAGGCGGTCTCCGGTCTCGACCTCGCCGTTCCCCGCGGCGCCGTCTTCGGCTTCCTCGGCCCGAACGGCTCGGGCAAGACCACGACGATCCGGATGCTGCTCGCCCTCGCCGCGCCGACCGCGGGCAGCATCACCGTCCTCGGGCAGGCCATGCCCCGGCGCGCGGCCGAGGTCCTGCCCCGGGTGGGGGCGCTGGTCGAGGGGCCGGGCTTCTACCCGTTCCTCTCCGGAGCGGCCAACCTCCGGCGCTTCGACGCCGCGGAGGCGGGCACCTCGTCCCGCACCCGCGACACCCGCGCGAAGGAGGCCCTCGCCCGCGTCGGCCTCTCGGCCGCGGCGCGCAAGAAGGTCGGCTCCTACTCCCTGGGCATGAAGCAGCGGCTCGGCATCGCGGTCGCCCTGCTCTCGCCGCGCGACCTGATCGTGCTGGACGAGCCCACGAACGGCCTCGACCCGCAGGGCACCCGCGAGGTCCGCGCTCTCGTGCGCGGACTGAACCAGGACGGCACGACCGTCCTCGTCTCCAGCCACCTCCTCGCCGAGATCGAGCAGCTCTGCACCCACGCCGCGGTCATGCGCACCGGTCGCCTCGTCGCCCAGGGCAGGCTCGACGAGCTGCGCGGGGACGCCGCCTCGGTCGAGCTGCTGACGCCCGACCGCGAGCGAGCGATCGTGGCCCTGCACACCCGGGGTCTGGAGCCGCGCACCGCGCCGGGCCCGCACCCCGCCGATCCGCCGCTGGTCGTCGCCGCTCTGCCGCCCGGGCTCGCGGCCGAGACGCTGGTGGCCGACCTCGTGCGGGCCGACGTCCGCGTCCGCGGGTTCGCCGTCCGCCGCCCCTCGCTCGAGGAGCGCTTCGTCGAGCTGACCGGGGAGGGCTTCGATGTCGAGCGCTGACGCGACCGTCCGCCGCGCGGGGATCGGGTCCCTGCTCGCCTCCGAGCTCGCCCTGCTCTTCCGCCGGCGCCGCACCTGGGCGCTGCTCGCGGCCCTGGCCGCCATCCCGATCCTGCTCGCCGTCGCGGTGCGGCTCTCGGGCGGCGACGGAGGCGGGCCCTCCTTCGTGGGCGCGATCGCCGGCAACGGCCTCTTCACCGGCTTCGCGGCCATCACGGTCGCCGTCCCGCTGTTCCTCCCGCTCACGGTCGGGGTCGTCGCCGGCGACGCGATCGCAGGCGAGGCCTCGCTCGGGACGCTGCGCTACCTGCTGGTCAGCCCCGTCGGCCGCGTGCGGCTGCTCGCGGTGAAGTTCGCCGCCTCCCTCGCCTTCTGCCTCGCCGCAGCACTCACCGTCATGGTGGTCGGGATCCTGATCGGCCTGGCGCTCTTCCCGGCGGGACCGGTGACGCTGCTCTCCGGCAGCGCCGTCCCGCTCGCCGACGCGATCGGCCGGGCCCTGGCGATCGCCGTGTACGCGGCGCTCTCGCTGGTCGGGCTCTCGGCGATCGGCCTCTTCATCTCGACGCTGACCGATGTGCCGGTCGGCGCCATGGCGGCCACCGTGGTCGTCTCCATCGCGGCGCAGATCGTCGGCTCGCTCTCGCAGCTGGACGCTTTCCACCCGTTCCTGCTGACCGATCGGTGGTTCGACTTCGCCGACCTCCTGCGCGACCCGATCGCGTGGAGCTCCTTCGGCGAGAACGCGCTGCTCCAGCTCGCCTACGTCGCCGTGTTCGGGTCGCTCGCGATCGGCCGCTTCACCACTCGCGACGTCCTCTCCTGATCCGGGGGACGACGGATGCCGCCCTCCCGCACTGCGGTGGGGGCGGCCTCCGGGTCGACGGGGTCAGCCCTGCGGAGCGATCCCGAAGCTGACGGAGCCGCCCTCGTCCACCTGCGCGTCGAGGACCTTGTCGCCGAGAGCGACGGAGGCGGCGACGTCGAGGAACACGCGCGCGCCGTCCTGCTCCACGACGGCGTCCGTCGTCTCGGGGGCCGCGGCGACCGCGACAGCGAAGTTGCGGGCGTCGAGATCGGTGCCGCTGATGCGCAGGCCTCCCTCGACGGGGGTCTCGGTCTGCCCGGTGATGGTCTTGACGACGGTGCTGGCGTTGTCGGTGAGCGTGAGCATCGGGTCGTTCCTTCCGTCCGTGGTCGATGAGGGGGCCACGTTGCCGGGATCCGGCGGCACCCTCAAGGCGGCGGAGCGGATGTGGAGGGGATGCACACCTGGACGGCCCGGGGAGTCGCGGCGCTCGCCGGAGCCGCGCCGGACCGGGGGCGCCGCATCGCCTGCCACACTGGCCGGATGCATCCCGCCGACTCCTGCCCCTGCGGAAGCCGCCGCCACTACGCCGACTGCTGCCGCCCCGCCCACCTCGGCGAGGAGACCTCGCCGACGGCGGAGCGCCTGATGCGCAGCCGCTACAGCGCGAACGTCCTCGGCAGCGCTCCCTACCTGCTCGCGAGCTGGGACCCCTCGACCCGGCCGCGCCGCATCGACCTCGATCCCGACGTCCAGTGGCGCCGGCTCCAGATCGTCGACACCTCGTTCGGCGGGGAGGGCGACGAGGAGGGCCTGGTCGAGTTCCGCGCCTCCTACCGCTCGCCCGCCGGCCCCGGCCTCGTGCACGAGCGCAGCCGCTTCCTGCGCGAGGACGGTCGCTGGCTCTACGTCGACGGCGAGATGCTCGGCGACGAGGCCTGATCCGTCCGGGCCGTCCTACTCTGGAGGCATGGCCAAGGACTTCCGCCGGGCGGACGACGCGTCGCGCTACGAGCTCCACCTCGACGGCGCCCTGGTGGGCGTCCTCGACTACCGCGAGGCGCCCGGCAGCGTCTCCCTCGTCCGCTCCTTCACGACTCCGCCTTTCCGCGGCCGCGGGCTCGCAGGGGAGCTGGTCTCCTTCGCCGTCGACGACATCGAGGCCGCCGGCGGGCGGAGCGTCGTGCCGATGTGCTGGTACGTCGGGCAGTGGTTCGAGCAGCACCCCGAGAAGGCGCACCTCCTCGCTCCCTCCTGAGCCGCTCGCTCACTCGCGGACCGCGGGCTCCACTCCGGCCAGGTCCGGGCCGAGGCCGATGTCGACCAGGCGCAGACGGCCCGCGTAGGAGTCGCCCGGAGGCAGCAGCAGACCGGCCTTGATCGCGCCGAAGGCGACCGTCACATCGGCGCGCAGCACGGTGGGATCGGGGACCGACCCATCGTCGGGATGGACGCCGCTCGGCAGGTCGACCGCGACGACCACCGGGCGCTCGGCCCGCCGCTCCAGCGCGTCGAGCACCGCCTCGACGACGACGCGCGGCCGCCCCCGCAGCGCGGGCTCCGTCGCTCCGATGCCGAGGATCCCGTCGACCAGGACATCCGCCCGCGCCACCGCCGCGGCGAGGCCGGGCGCGTCGTCGGCCGGCACCTGCCCGCAGCCCTCGTCGAGCGCCACGGCGAGGCCCCGGCGGTGCACCCGCTCGGCCGTGAGGACGAGGACGACGTCGGTTCCGGAGGAGGAGAGCTCGGCGGCCGCGTAGAGCGCGTCACCGCCGTTGTCGCCCGGACCGACCAGGACGAGCACCGAGCCCGGACGGGAGCGGTCGGAGCGCCCGGCGAGCACGAGACGCAGCTCGCGGGCCAGGCCGTCGGCGGCGCGCTGCATCAGCGGCTCCCGCCGGGCCAGGTGCGGAGCCTCGGCGGCCCGCACCTGCGCGGACGTGTATCCCTCGACCATGCGCTCCACTGTGCGCGCGGCGCAGCGGGCGTGCAACCCCGTCAGCTCTCCTGCACCGCCCGGTCCGACTCCTCGACGATCGCCCGCATCGCGACCTCCGCAGCGTCCGCGTCGCCCGAGGCGACGGCGGCGGCCACCGCCCGGTGCAGCCGCACCGCGGTGGAGTCGGCCTCGCGCGGCATGAGCGCGTTGCGGGTGCGGCCGGCGAGGACCTCGGCGACCAGATCGCCCAGCTGCGCGAGCATCCGGTTGCCGGACGCGGCCAGGAGGGAGCGGTGGAAGGCGGTGTCGGCGGCGAGGTAGGCGGACTGGTCGGCTGCGCGGGAGTGGGTGGAGAGGGCGTCGCCCGCCTCCGTGAGCGCCCGCCGCTGCTCCTCGGTCGCGTTCGCCGCTGCGAGCCGGGCGGCGAGCGGCTCCACCCCGAGTCGGAGCTCGCTGAGCTGGTGCAGCTGGCGCCGCCGGTCCGGGCCGTCCAGTCCCCACGCGACGACACGCGTGTCCAGGGCGTTCCAGCACTCCGGAGGCTGGACCCGCGTCCCCGCGCGGCGGCGGGACGTCACGAGCCCGAGCGTCTCGAGGACGCGCACGGCCTCCCGCATCACCGAGCGGGAGACCCCGCGCCGCTCCGCACGCTCGTCGGCGCTGAAGGTGGTGCCCGGCGCGAGCTCGCCGCGCACGATCTGCGAGCCGAGCTCGTCCAGCACCGAGTGGTGCAGCGAGGGCGTCGGCGCGGGCATGCGGTCATCCTGCCATCGCCGGAGTCGCGCCCCGGCCGATCTTCGGGCATGATCGGGACACACGCAGGTTATGTCGGACAAAAGCCGACCGCTGGCCGTCGGCTCGACCAAGGACGCTCATGACACCGACCCTCCTCCCCGCCCTCCGCGCCGCCGCCGGGGACGCCCCCGCCACCACCGCCGGGCAGTGGCAGCTGATCCTCGCCGCCGTCGTCGGCATCGCCGTGATCGTCGTGCTGATCACCTGGCTGAAGCTGCACCCCTTCGTCTCCCTGCTGATCGGAGCGCTGACGACGGGCCTGATCGCGGGGCTGGCGGCGGCGGACGCGGTCGCCAGCTTCGCGCTGGGGTTCGGCAACACCATGGGCGGCGTCGGCATCCTCATCGGCCTCGGCGCGATGTACGGCAAGCTCCTCGCCGACTCGGGCGGCGCGGACCGCATCGTGGACACCCTCATCGCCCGCTCGAGCACTCGCGCGCTGCCCTGGATGATGGGCTTCGTCGGCGCGCTGATCGGGCTGCCGATGTTCTTCGAGGTCGGGCTCGTGCTGCTGATCCCGGTCGTGATCCTGGTCGCCCGCCGGAGCGGTCTGCCGCTGATGAAGGTGGCGATCCCGACGCTCGCCGGCCTCTCGGTGATGCACGGCCTCGTCCCGCCCCACCCCGGACCGCTGGTCGCGATCGACGCGCTCGGCGCGAACCTCGGCGTGACCCTCGCGTTCGGCGTCCTGGTCGCGATCCCCACCGTCGTCGTCGCCGGCCCGCTCTTCGGCCGGGTCGCCGCCCGCTGGGCGCCGGTGGAGACGCCGCCGCTCTTCGGCGAGGGCGCGGGCGAGACGCGCGAGCACCGCCCGGGCTTCGCCGCCGCCGTCGCGAGCATCCTGCTGCCGGTCGTGCTGATGCTGGGCAAGGCGATCGCCGACATCGCGGCCCCGGGCTCCACGGACGCCTGGAAGGGCGCCCTCGACTTCCTCGGCACGCCGACCATCGCGCTGGGGATCGCGCTCCTGGCCGGTCTGGTCCTGCTCGGCCGCGGCGGCCGGATGAACCGCACCGAGCTGCAGGCCTCGCTCTCGAGCTCGCTGCCGCCGATCGCGGGCATCCTGCTCATCGTCGGCGCGGGCGGCGGTTTCAAGCAGGTCCTCGTCGACACCGGGATCGGCGGGGTGGTCGCCCAGCTCGCGGAGGGGAGCGGCGCCTCGGCGCTGCTGCTCGCCTGGCTCGTGGCCGTCGTGATCCGCGTCGCCACCGGCTCCGCGACCGTCGCCACCGTGACCGCCGCAGGGATCCTCCAGCCGCTGACCGAGACCATGGACGGGCCGATGGTCGCCCTCATGGTGCTCGCGATCGGCGCCGGCTCGGTGTTCCTGTCGCACGTCAACGACGCCGGGTTCTGGCTGGTGAAGGAGTACCTCGGGCTCAGCATCGGCCAGACGCTCAAGACCTGGACCGTGATGGAGTGCCTGGTCTCGGTGACCGGGCTCGCCGGGGTCCTCCTGATCGGTCTCTTCGTAGGAGGTATCTGATGACCGCTCTTCCCACCGTCCCCGTCCGCGCCGTCGTCGTCATGGGCGTCTCCGGCAGCGGCAAGTCGACCGTCGCGTCGCTCCTGGCGCGCCGACTGGGCTGGGAGTTCCTCGAGGGGGACGACCTGCACCCGCAGGCGAACGTCGACAAGATGCACGCCGGCATCCCGCTGACCGACGAGGACCGGGCGCCCTGGCTGGCCGAGATCGCCCGCGTGGTGGACCAGCGGATCGCCGCGGGCGGCTCGGTCGTCGTGACCTGTTCGGCCCTGCGCCGCCGCTACCGCGACGTCCTGCGCCGCGACGACCTCGTCTTCGCGCACCTCGCGGGATCGAGGGACCGTATCGCCGGGCGGCTCGCCTCGCGGGTCGGCCACTTCATGCCGACCACGCTGCTCGACTCGCAGTTCGAGGCGCTCGAGCCCCTCGGCGACGACGAGCTCCACGTCACGGTCGACGTGGGCGGCGCTCCGGAGGAGGAGATCACCGAGATCCTCGGGGGGCTCGGCCTCGCGCCCGCGGGCGCCTAGAGCAGCAGCGACTCCACCGGCACGGCCGGGAGGTCGAAGGCCGCGGCGACGGCGGTGTTCGTCACCCGGCCGTCGTGGGTGCTCAGGCCGCGGGCGAGCGCCGGGTCGGCGGCCAGGGCGGCCCGCCACCCGCGGTCGGCCAGCGCGAGCGCGTAGGGGAGCGTCGCGTTGGTGAGTGCGCGGGTCGAGGTCTCGGGGACGGCGCCGGGCATGTTCGCGACGCAGTAGTAGACGCTCCGGTGCACGGGGAACACCGGGTCGTCGTGCGTGGTCGGACGCGAGCCCTCGAAGCAGCCGCCCTGGTCGATCGCGATGTCGACCAGCACCGAGCCCGGCTTCATCGTGGCGACCATCTCGTCGGTCACCAGCTTGGGCGCCTTGGCGCCCGGGATGAGGACGGATCCGATCACGAGGTCGGCGTCGGCCAGCTGCGCGGCGATCTCGTAGGCCGAGGAGGCGCGGGTCTGGATCGCGCCCTGGAAGCGGTTCTCGAGCTGCGCGAGGCGGGGGAGCGAGAGGTCGACGATCGTGACGTCGGCCCCCATGCCGAGGGCGTTCGCCGCGGCGTGCTCGCCGGCCGTGCCGCCGCCGATCACGACGACCTTCGCCTTCGGAGTGCCGGGGACCCCGCCGAGCAGCGTGCCCCGTCCGCCGACGGCGCTCATGAGGTGGTAGGCGCCGACCGTGATCGACAAGCGCCCGGCGACCTCGCTCATCGGCGAGAGCAGCGGCAGCCGCCGGTCGTCCAGCTGGACCGTCTCGTAGGCGATGGAGGTCGTCCCCGCCGCGAGCAGCGCATCGGTGCACGGGCGGGAGGCGGCGAGGTGGAGGTAGGTGAAGAGCACCTGGTCGCGGCGCATCCGCGGGTACTCGGCCTCGATCGGCTCCTTGACCTTGAGGACCAGCTCGGACTCGCCCCAGACCTCGTCGGGCCCGTCGACGACGAGGGCGCCGGCGCGGCGGAAGTCGTCGTCCGACACGCGCGAGCCCAGGCCCGCGCCGGCCTCGACGAGGACCTCGTGGCCGCGGCGCACCAGCTCGTGGACGCCGGCCGGAGTGGCGGCGACCCGGTTCTCGTTGTTCTTGATCTCGGTGGGGATCCCGACGCGCACGGCGGCTCCTTCGCTGCGGCCCGCGGGGCGGGCGGTGGGCGCCGATCCTGCACCGGCTCTGCCCCCATCGTGCGAAGATCGTGCCCGGAGCGGAGGAACTCCGCAGGATCGGTCGGAAGTCACCGCACGGGCCGAAGGTTCGTCGGCGGAGTGAGGGAGCGGGCGCATGCCACCGAAGGATCTGCACGACCTCGACGACCTGGATCCGGTCGATCGGACCCTGGTGCGCCTCCTCCGCGCCGACGCGCGGACGCCCAACAGCCGGCTCGCCGAGCGCGCCGGCATCGCCCCGTCGACCTGCGTCGCACGCGTCCGGGGCCTCGTCGAGCGCGGCGTCATCACCGGCTTCACCGCCGAGCTCGACCCGGCGGCGCTCGGCCTGACCCTGCAGGCGCTGATCAGCGTCAGCATCCGCGTCGGCCAGCGCCAGGCGATCACGCGCTTCGCGGAGGAGATCCGCGCGCTGCCCGAGGTGGTGCAGGTGTTCTTCCTCGGCGGCTCGGAGGACTTCATCATCCACGTCGCGGTCCGCGACTCCAGCGACGTGCGGGACTTCGTGGTCTCGAACCTCTCGGCGAACCCGGCGGTGGCCTCGACGCGCACGAGCCTGGTGTTCGACCACCACCGCAAGGGCCCGGCGGTCCCCGAGTAGCGCGGGCAGGTGCGGGTCCGAGCGGCCGCTCGGCCCGCGTCCGTCCCTCGGGGCTAGTGCGCCCCGGGGTTCACGTCGCCGCCCCCGCGCTGCATGAGGCCGGGGATGCGCTTGGCGAGCCCCGGGATCGCCTCGTCCGAGATCGAGATCCGCGTGTCGCGCAGGCGCTGGCGCAGCAGGGTCTCGACGTCCTCCTCCGGTCGCAGCTCGGCGTCGCCGGCGACCTGCAGCAGCACGCCGCGCAGCTTCTCGTCGAGCTGCGCGTCGTCGCTGCCGTGCTGGATCGGGTGGTCCTGGGATGCGTTCGTCATGCCTCCATGCTGGCACCGGCGACCCCGTGCCGAGAGGACTTGCGCCGCGGCAGGATGGTCGCATGCCGTTCACCCGCGCCGAGCTCGCAGCGTTCCAGGACCGCACCGTCGAGGACCTGCTGGGCGACGACGTCCGGCTCCTCTTCGTCGGCATCAACCCGGGACTGTGGACCGCCGCCACCGGCGCGCACTTCGCCCACCCCGGCAACCGCTTCTACCCGGCGCTCGTCGCGGCCGGGATCCTCGAGCGCGCGCCGCGCGTGTCCGAGGGGATGAGCGCTGCGGACCGCGCGGAGCTCGTCTCCCGCGGCGTCGGCATCACCAATCTCGCCTCCCGGGCGACCGCCCGCGCCGACGAGCTGACCGCGGAGGAGCTGCGCGAGGGCGCTCAGCGGCTGGTCGCCACCGTGGAGCGGGTGCGGCCCCGGGCCGTCGCGGTCGTCGGCATCACCGCCTACCGGATCGCGTTCGGACGCCGCAGGGCGGTGCAGGGCAGGCAGGAGGAGGACGTGGCGGGCGCGCCGCTCTGGGTGCTGCCGAACCCGAGCGGCCTGAACGCGCACGACACCGTCGCCTCGCTCGGGCGCGCCTACCGCGAGCCGGCGCTCGAGGCGGGGATCGTCGCTTCCGACGCGCTCCTGCCCGGGGACGTCGGACCCCGCCCGTAGGAATAGCCGTCGACCCCCGGAGGTTGCAGAAGTCCATGAGTATGCATGAAGTCAAGTTCGGCGTCGACACGTTCGGCGACGTCACCGCCGGCCCCGACGGCGCCCCGCTGCCGCACGGCCAGGTCCTCCGCGACGTGGTCGAGGAGGGAGTCCTGGCCGACCGGGTCGGCATCGACTTCTTCGGGATCGGCGAGCACCACCGCGCCGACTTCGCCGTGAGCGCACCGGATGTCGTGCTCGCCGCCATCGCGGCCCGCACCGAGCGCATCCACCTCGGCTCCGCCGTGACGGTCCTCTCCTCGGACGACCCGGTGCGCGTCTACCAGCGCTTCGCCACCCTCGACGGACTCTCCGGCGGCCGGGCCGAGGTCATCCTCGGCCGCGGCTCCTTCACGGAGTCCTTCCCGCTCTTCGGCTACGACCTCGCGCAGTACGAGGTCCTCTTCGAGGAGAAGCTCGACCTCTTCCACGCCCTGATCCAGGGCGGCCCGGTCACCTGGCAGGGCACGACCCGCCCCGCGCTCACCGAGCAGAGCGTCTACCCGACCCTCGACAACGGCACCCTCCGCACCTGGATCGGCGTCGGCGGCAGCCCGGAGTCGGTCGTCCGCGCCGCCCGGTACGGCTTCCCGCTCGTCCTGGCGATCATCGGCGGCTCGCCGGCCCGCTTCCGCCCCTACGTCGAGCTCTTCGGCCGCGCGCTCGACCAGCTCGAGCAGCCCCGCCTCCCGGTCGCCGTGCACTCGCCCGGCTTCGTCGCCGACACCGACGAGGAGGCGCGCGAGCTGTACTTCCCGCACCACAAGGCGATGATGGACGCCATCGGCCGCGAGCGCGGCTGGTCCCCGATGACCCGCGAGCGCTTCGAGGAGGAGGCCGGCCCCGACGGCGCCATCCACCTCGGCTCGCCCGAGACGGTCGCCCGGAAGATCGCGCGAACGGTCGAGGCCCTGGGCATCGACCGCTTCGACCTCAAGTACAGCGCCGGGACGCTGCCGCACCCGGCGATCATGCGCAACATCGAGCTCTACGGCACGCAGGTCATCCCGCGGGTGCGCGAGATGCTCGCGCACTGACCCCCGCCGGGCGCCCGTTCTCCGCCGGGCGCTCGGCGCGTTTCGAGCCGACGCGGTGCGCGCTCCCACCGGGCGCCCGGCCCGCGTCGATACACTCGGAACCCCCCCCGCCCCGACCCTCCCGGAAG